>JAPOVO010000025.1 GCA_026708165.1 Chloroflexota bacterium
GTCGTCGCATGACCGTGTCATCTATATTCAGCGTGGTCTTCATATGGGAAACCATATTCCTGATATGGCCATATGTCCATACACCGGTACCCTGTGGTCTGGAAGCCCAGACGGGCCATCGGACAGCATTCAACATGCAGGTGCGCGCCGGTCGGCCCGGGGTCAGACAGCGGTCTGAAGGCCGGCGACTCCCATCTCCGCCAGTGTGAGTCGCTGGCCGCCGCGCGCGACCGATTCCTCGGCAGCGATGCCCAGGACCGCGCTCCAGTATCCGGCCTCCAGGTCGGCGACCGGATCGCGTTGGCCCTCGAAGGCGGCGAAGCAGTCGTCCAGAAGCCCCACGTCGCCGCCGCCGTGACCTCCGGCAACGCCCTCGCCGCCGGGCTGATCGACAGCGAGATACTCCTCCGAGCCGGGCTGTCCCCGGTAGCCGCCGGCGAACCGCACCCGGTCGGGTGCCCTGCGAGTTAGCCTGACGCGATCCTCGCCCTCGCGTCCCTCAACCTTGCCCTCGGTCCCGGTGACTCCGAGCTCCCTCTGGTTGTAAGGCGCGAACAGGCACAGGCCGTAGGAGGCGCGCTGGCCGTCCTGGTATTCCACGTTGAGTGAGGCGTGATCCACAGTGTCTTTGTCGGAGTTGTACACGCAGACGTCGGTCTTCGAGTCGCCGCGAATCTCAGCGCCGTGAAAAAGCTCCCCCATGAGTCCCTGCGTGAAGTCGATGTATTCGGAGCAGACTCCGGCAGCGGCGCACGAGCTGCAATAGTCGCCCGCCCAGTCGCGGGGGCCGTAGTGGGCAACGCCGCCCGTGGCGGAAACGGCTGTGGGAATGCCGTCGAGCATCCAGTTGAGTATGTCCAGGGTGTGGCCGCTCTTGTGATTCAACAGCCCGCCGGAGTATTGCCTGAGCCGGTGCCAGCTTCGGAAATAGCCACTCCCGGCCCGGTTGTCGACGGCCGTCGCGAAGAGCGGCCTGCCTATCCTTCCCTCGACAATCGCGTCGTGCATTCCCTTGAAGAACGGCGCATAGCGCAGGACGAAGCCCACCTGGAATGACTTGCCGAACCGTCGGCCCGCTTCGAGAAGGCGGTTGGCATCGTCGATGGTCGTCGCGACCGGCTTCTCGCAGATGACGTCCTTGCCCGCGTCCATCGCTTCCAGCGCTATGGCCGCGTGGGTGTAATCGGGAGTCGTAATCACGACGGCGTCGACACCGGCGTCATCAATGAGCTGGCTGTGCGAAGCGTAGGTCTTGTCAACCTCCAGCATTTTCGCGGCCACGCCGAGACGGTGGGGATCGACGTCGGCGAGGGCAATGAGCTCGGCGCGGTCGGCATAGGCCCCGCGCAGATGTCTTCCGAAAGTCCGTATGCCACGGCTTCCAACGCCGATGATTCCGAAGCGTATCTTCGCCATCTCAGGTCAACTCCCGGTGTCGCCAATGTCGTGGATGGTCTTGATCAGGGAAACCGTAACCGATGACAAGGTACATGCGCGCAAGCGCCGGGGCTGCGCGCCGACGGCTGAAGCGACCATGACGACATCCTGCCGTCGATCACGAGCGTCCGCTCCTCTAGTATTGAGCGCGATTGGCATGAAAGAGCCGAAATACTTCACGACAGCGGAGGGAAGCGCATGCGAAGTCCCGTAGAGGCCGTAGTCATAGGCGCGGGGGGACGCGGCGCCCGAGCCTACGGCGCATACGCGCTGCGGCATCCCGACCGCGTGAAGATCGTGGCCGTGGCTGAGCCCAATCCCGAGCGGCGCGACCGGTTCGCGCGGGACCACGGCATCTCGCCGGATAACGTCTTTCATGGCTGGGAAGAACTGATGGCGCGCCCGCAGATCGCCCCTGCGCTGATCAACACGACGATGGACCGAACGCACCTCGATTCCAGTCTGGCGGCCCTGGGCGCGGGCTACGACGTGCTGCTGGAGAAGCCCATGGCCACCTCTGCGGCCGACTGCGTTCGCATCGTCCAGGCGGCGGAGGACGCCGGACGTCTGCTTCAGATTTGCCACGTGCTCCGCTACACGCCCTTCTTCCGCAAGCTCAAGTCGCTGCTGGCCAGCGGGGCGCTCGGGGAAGTCGTCACCGTGATGCACAACGAACACGTCGCCTACTGGCACATCGCGCATTCCTACGTTCGGGGCAACTGGCGCAACTCCGAGCTCGCCACGCCGATGCTGCTCTCGAAAAGCTGTCACGATCTGGACATCCTGGTCTGGATGCTCGGTCAGCGCTGCAAAAGGGTGGCGTCCTTCGGCGAGCTTCGCCACTTCCGCCTCGAAAACGCCCCGCCGGGAGCGCCGGACCGGTGCACCGACGGCTGCCCGGTCGAGTCGGAGTGCCCGCACTACGCTCCGAGACTCTATTTCGACGTGCCGGAGGGCAGCTCCATTGGCCGCGCCATATCGAATGATCCCAGCCTCGAAGGGCGTATGCAGGCGCTGCGCGAAGGCCCATACGGCCGGTGCGTATTCCGGTGCGACAACAACGTCGTGGACCACCAGGTGGTAATGATGGAGTTCGAGGACGGCGTGACTGTCTCGTTCACCATGGAAGGCCACTCGCACGACAACGTTCGGGCGATGCGTTACTCAGGCACCAGGGCCACGGTTCGCGGTCACACGGGATTCAACCAGCTTCTGCTGCACGACTACGTTTCGGGCGGGGAGGAGCGATTGGTCCCGGAGTCGGTAATGGGCGGGCACGGCGGCGGCGACTGGGGTCTGATGGATGCGTTCGTGGACGCCGTCGAGGGACGCCGCAACCCGGAGACTTCGGCCTATAACTCGCTGGAGAGTCACCTGATCGGCTATGCCGCCGAGCACGCGCGCCTTACGGGGACCGTCGTTGAAATGGAGGAGTTCCGCCGTCAGGCGTATGCCGACGCAAAGGCGGCCGTCCCCGTCTAACGCATCAACGGGCGGCGGCTCGTGAAAAGCCTTTACTACTTGATCAGAACCGCCGCTATCCGCGGCCGATGAATAGCTGCCCGACGGGGAGCACCGTCGTCTCGAGCATGTTGACGTGAGCGGGAAGGCTGGCCATGGCGAGCGCCGCCTGCGCCAGCTCCGCCGGCTCCATCATGGGTTCTTCATCGCGCGTCCGCTCGCTGCGCGTCCGCCGTTCGACCCGAACATTGCCGGGATGCAGGATCCCGCAGCTTATGCCGAATTCCCTTCCTTCGAGAGCGGTGGAGTGAGTCAGGCCCACCAGTCCGAACTTGGAGGCGCTATAGGGAGCCGAGTTGGGGCGGACCCGCTGGGAGGAAATGCTCCCGATATTGATGATCCGGCCCGACCGACGCGGAACCATCATCCTGAGAGCCTCGCGGGTGCAAAGGAACGTCCCCGTCAGGTTGGTGGCGATGACCGCCTCCCATACCTCGGTCTCCATCTTCCGCAGTGAGGGCTGGGAGCCGAAGCCCGCGTTGTTGACCAGGATGTCAACCCTGTCGTACAGGTCGGCGGCTCTGGCGAATAGTGCCTTCACGTCCGCCTCCTGGGAGACATCCGCCCGGATCGACTCGACGCGGCCGCCCGACGCCGCCAGCTCGGCGGTCGTCGCCTGAAGGTCTGCTTCGTTGCGCGCGGCGATGAGCACCTCGGCGCCCGCATCCAGAAATGCGCTGGCAATCGCCTTGCCGATTCCCTTGCTGCCGCCGGTTACGATGGCTGCCTTGTCCGCTAACTCCAGCATCTGAGAACTCCTAGTTGCAAGATTATGTCAACCTACGGTCGTGAGAGCGATGCTGTATTTTGCCCTGCCCGCCACGAATCCCGTTGTTCAATTCGTCCTAAGTCCCGGGGCCCTCGTAACGCCGCAGACCCGCCAGCCACACCTGGTAGGCGATAACCGGACACGCGACCACCATCAGCGGCAGCGCCCAGCCCCAGGGCGGGAATCCGTGGTCCAGGATGATCGTCGCCGGTACGAACGACGCGAAAGAGAAAGGGACTATCCACGAGATGAGAGCCTGAATCCAAAACGGATAGATGGTTATCGGGTATCTCGCCAGGTCTCCAACCTGAAGGACCGAGAACACCAGACTGGTCCCTTGCGTGATAGTCCAGAAGCCGAGCGAGCTCGTGGCGAGCATCACCGAGGTCCAGATAATCGTCCCTCCCAGCACGAGGGCCACGGTCAGAAGCGCCAGCGGAACTCCCCACTCCATCTCCGCTTGATGGCTCGCGATGGCAAAGATCGCGACCGACGTGAAAATCTTGCCGGAGTCGTGGATGGCCGTCTTGCTCGCGACCAGAGTCAGGAGCGGATTCGACGGGCGCACAAGGAAGTGGTTCAGCTCGCCGGAATAGGCCCTGCCGTTGATCCACCAAATGCCGTTGAAGAGCGTGTTGGCCAGCGCGCCGCACATCGAGTTCAGCGCGAAGATAGTCGCTACCTGCCATCCCGTCCATCCCCGCACGTCGGGCAGGTTGCTGAAGACAATCCCAATGAACAGCAGTCCGGCCAAGTCGGACGAAATACCGGCAATAGACCCGAAGATAAAGTCGTGCCTGTAGGCCATCTTGGTCTTGAGAGACACGCCCGCCAGGTACGAGTACAGCCGGACGCCCCGGACCAAGCTAGCCACCGTGGATCGTCACCTTTCGCAACGCTATGGGGTAGAGCAAGACTCCGGCGGTCCAGACGGCGATCACCCAGGCCAACTGCAATGCGATAGCCGGAAGGATGTCGGCTCCGGCTATCGTGCCCAGGTATATGTCGGTCGGCAACCCGACCGTCGAATAGAAAGGCAGATACCTGATTACGGCCTCGAGCTGGTCGGGAAAGAGGCTTATGGGGATCATCGTCCCGGCCATGACCGCCGCGACGCTTTCCCGCACGGTTATCAAAAAATACACCTCCGTTATCACAAACGCAGTCAGCCCTATCAGATAGGCGATGCCGAACTTGATGAGCATGGCAAGCAGCAGGCTCACCGCCCACGAGGCGCCGGCTACCGCTCCGGCGGGACCGTGAAGCCCCATCACCGCAACGCCGAGCGCCAGCGCCACCAGCACGACGATCACCGCCTCGACCGCAAGCGCGCCGAGCGTTTGGGCGAGCCTGGCGCCCTGAAAGTTGTAAGGCCGCACGAGGTCCATAACGATGCTGCCGTCGCGAATGGCCTGCGAAATCCGCATCTCCGTCCGGAAGCTCAGCAGCCCGGCGGCCACGAAGGCGATCACTAGATAAGTGCCGACGTCCTCCCGCCTGAAGCTCCCGATGGCGCTCCGCTCGTCGAAAGCTGCGGTCCAAAGGAAGTAGATCGCCAGAAGGCGTATCACGACCGCGGCCAGGTTGACGATCATTGCGCGCCGGTACGCCATCGAGTTCTGCGCGCTGCTGGCGGCGAGGTGCCAGTATTTGGCCAGCTTGACCGCCCACAGCGCCGGCGGGCGGCGAAGAGAAACGGCGCCCGGTTCGAGCAAGCTAGCCTGGCCGTCCCGCCGCTATGTCGGCGTAGATGTCCTTGATGATCGACTCCACGCTGCTTTCTTCGATGGAAGCGTCCAACACCCTCAGCCGTTCCATGCACAGGGCGATCAGGTCCGACGCCGAGCACTCCCTCTGATCGAACTCGATGGACACGCTGGTGGGCGTCGAGTCGAGCACCGCGGCCTGGGACGGGAGATTGAGAGCGCCGACCGCCGACACGCTGTCGCTCAGTATCTTTAGCTGAAGCCGCCGTTTGTAGCCGTACTCCGCGCGCAGCTCCTGCTGGCTGCCGTGGTACCCCTTGCGGCCCGTATG
>JAPOVO010000200.1 GCA_026708165.1 Chloroflexota bacterium
GATGAGTTCCGACGTCTTCGACGAGAGCACGTAGGGGCGGTTCGCGAACCGCCCTTAGCGCGCCGACTCCTCAAACCCACCCCCAGCCGCCCCTTCAGCCGCCAGCGCCTCTCTCATCCACCTTACGTAGATAGTCGGGTACTTGCTGCCGAGCTCCACCAGCTGCAAGGCCTGATCCGCCGACACCACCAGCCTGCCGGTCGTCTCGTGTTCAGGCTCCCACGGGTTCAGCGAGACCCTTGCCCTCCATGCCGCCCGGACAAGCGCCACCCCCTGGCTCGGGCCTCTGACGCACTCCATCTTCATGAAGCCAAGCAACGTCGCCTCCTCGACCGACGCGCACGCCTCCTCCAGCACCTCCCTCTCCAGGGTCGCCCGCCAGTCCTCGTCCCCCTGCGGGCGGCCGCCGGGGAACTTCCACGAAACGCCCGGCCAGGTGACCAGAACGACATTCCCTTCGGGAGTGAAGCAAACCGCCGCCGAGCCGTGCGGTCTGCCTTCCGGCCCAGGAAGTCGCGGCGGATGCCACGACGAAACGATGTCCTGCCCCCGGTCGTCGCGCCAGGGAATCTCTTCCCCGTCACGCGCGGCGCGGCCCGAGACCGTCACCTGCTACGAATCGGGATGGCCGACCTGTACCTTTATTACGTCCGTATCCTGGTACTGCTGATGCTCTACCGACGACGCAAAGCCTCGCAGCAGCCGCAGCGAGAGCTCCTGCTCTATCGGAGTCTCCGAGTCATATTGCTGTAGCTGCCGGATCCGGTCCTCCAGGTTCTCCTCGTCGCCCCCGCCTATGAACTCCAGGTCGGCCACCGTCCCCTCGCTCGACGCCAGCACCACCAGTTGCCGGTCGTCCTCCTCGTCTTCGTCATCGGCGTCCAGGTCCAGGTCAAGATCCAGGTCCAGCGGGGCCAGCGTCAGCAGCGTCTCCTCCGCCACCGCCTTCAGCCGGTCCGTCATGGCGGCGTCCCAGCCCCTGCGGGCCGCGAACCTGGTCATGAAATCGTTGAGGTCGGCCAGCGCGTCGATGTTCAGCCGCGACTGAAATCGCATGGCTCGGTGACTTGTGAACTCCAGGAACAGGATCATCGCTATCGCCGCGAATCCTCCGGTCGTTATACCGCTCTTGAAAAGCGTCCCTACCACCGGGCCAAGGTCCGGCAGCCGGAAGAGGCCGAACTGGAATGCCGCGCCGATCCAGAACGAGACCCCCGCGACTACGAGTTTCTGCCTGTTCTCCTCGGTCTGGATTACCGTGTAGGCGCCGTCCACGAACAGCGTCCCCGTCACCAATACCAGGTATCCCGCCATCACCGCCCCCGGCAGCGTGCTCAGCAGTCCCGACACTTTCGGCAGAAATGCCACGAGGATGAACATCCCGCCGATGCAGTATCCAACCCTCCGCGAAGCGACCCCCGTCACCTGCGTGAACGCAACCGCGCCCGGATGGATGATGTTGGGAACCGCGCCCGCTATTCCGGCGAGCAGATTCCCCACTCCCGTCCCCGCCAGCGTCCCCTGCACCCGCCGGAAGTCGATCGCCCGCGCCTCCCGCGTAGCGACCCGCTGCATCCCGATGGACTCACCGTTCGCCTGGATCGAGATGATGATGCCCAGGAACACGAACGCCGGAATCAGCGTCCAGAACGGGATGCCGAAGTCCAGCGCCAGCCCCGGCCACTCGGTCGGCAGACCCACCCACGGAGCCTGGATCATCCGCTCGACTTCATAGATGCCGAACCCCGCCGCGACCGCGCAGCCCGCGACTATGCCGATCATCGGCGCCCAAAGACGCAGTATCGGCGTTCCGCGAAATGTCAGCACCGCCACCACTATCAGCGTGGCCAGCGCGGTCACCGGCGCCGCCACCGGCTCCGCCTCCGACGCATCGTCCAGCAGACCGAAGACAACCGACGCCAGCGTGATCGAAAGGATCATCATCACTGTTCCGCCCACCGTCGGCGTGACCAGCCGCCTCAGCAGGAACAGCCACCTCGAAATCACCAGCTGGATGATCCCCGAGACGAATACAAGTGTCATCAGCGTCGCCGGGCCGCCGTCCACCACCGCCGTGATGCAGAACGGTATCGAGAAGGCCGCCGTGAACATCGGCAGGACCGCTCCGGCCCCGACGGGTCCAACCCGCCTCACTTGCAGCAGCGTGGAAAGCCCCACCACTATCAGCGACGCGAAGACCATCCACGCCAGGTAGGAATCATCCCGCCCCGACGCCTTCGCCACTATCACCGGCGTCACCAGCAGCGTCGCCGAAGCCAGCAGGCTGAACTGGAACCCGTAACCCAGCGAAGACAGGATCGGCGGGTTTTCATGCGCCTCGTAACGCGGATTCCGGGAAACTGCCGTAGCTATGCCAATCCCCTCACAGACCTGGACCCACGACGAACTACGGAAACTCT
The DNA here is from genome assembly GCA_026708165.1 of Chloroflexota bacterium. GTDB lineage: Bacteria > Chloroflexota > UBA11872 > UBA11872 > VXNJ01 > JAPOVO01. The sequence continues at coordinate 2,421 of JAPOVO010000200.1, forward strand.
ACTACGAACTTCGAAATGAGTCGTCACACCTCGAGTTGGTCACGAAGGCCTGAAACGTGGAGTTCTCATTTTCTGACTGCGGAAGACGGTACCGACCGTCTTCCGCTATGAGACCTCGATCAAATGAACCCGTGACTATTTCGAAGTCGCTTGGTCATCGAGCTGAGCAAACTGTCAAAGATGATGACTCTGCAAATCTCCGAACCGACTCGAAGCGGTCGCCGGCTAGGCCGATGGCGGCGATATCTGTCCATATCTATTGCCGCCCCAGCAAACCGGCACCCCCTCGACTGTCAGCGCGCACGTATGTTCCATCCCGCAGCTGATCGCGACGAAACGCTGATCCGGCGGCGATGCCTGACCATGGTTGTCCCAGCCCCAACAGACCGGAGTCCCATCCGATCGGAGGGCGCACGTGTGTCATACCCCGCTGCTGACACTGGCGAAGCGTTCGTCAGGCGGCGGCGACGCTTGGCCGAAGTCCATCGCATCCTCGTCGGCGCCCCAGCATACGGCCGCCCCGTCGTTGCGCAGCGCGCAGGTCTGCCGCCAGCCGCTGCTGATGGACGTGAACCTCTCGCCGGATGGCGCCGATGACTGACCGAATCCGTCATGCCCCCAACATTCCGCAGCCCCGCCCGGGCGGAGGGCGCACGTGTGGAAGCCCCCGCTGCTGACAGCGGCGAACTGCCCCCCGGGTGGCGATGTCTGGCCAAAGCTTCTGGAGCTCCAGCACTGGACGGTGCGGTCGGTGCGGAGCGCGCAAGAGTGAAATCCGCCGCTGTCAATAGACTCAAGGCCCGTTACACGCTTCCATCGCGGCCATGACGTTTGGTTGTAGTCATCGCTGCCCCAGCAGAGGGGAGAACCGTCCTGAAGTACGCCGCAGGTGTTAAAGCCGCCGCCGCTGACCGAGGAAAACCGCTCATTGGGCGGCGGTAATGCCTGGCCATCGTCGTGATTCCTCCCCCAGCACGCGACGGTTGCGTCCGAACGAAGGGCGCAAGTGTGGAACCTGCCGCTGGTTATCGACACGAACCCAGCCTCAGGCGTTGCCTGCGCGGACGGCTCGCCGTCGATTGACGCGCCCCTGAGAAAAGAGGTTGACGCTTGGCCATCATAATTGCGTCCCCAGCAAACGGGGCTGCCGTCCAAACGGAGCGCGCACGTGTAATTGGCGCCGCTGCTTATGTGTGAGAATTTCTCACCAGACGGTGGCGAAGTCTCGCCATCGCGATGAGCACCCCAGCACGCCGGTGTCCCGTCAGAGCGGAGCGCGCACGTATGCCAGTGGCCGCTGTTGACGGAGGTGAACCTCTCACCGGGCGGCGGCGACGCCTGGCCGGTCGTGTTATTCCCCCAACAGACTGGCGTGCCGTCCCCACGCAGCGCGCATGCGTGCTGGTGACCGCTGCTGATGGAAACAAACGTCTCGCCGGCCGGCGGAGATACATAGCTGTCCCCCCAGCAGACGGGCGTTCCGTCGCCCCGCAGCGCGCAAGTGTGCAGATTGCCGCTGCTGATTGAGACAAACGTCTCGCCGGGGGGAGGTGAGGCCTTGCCATAGTAATCGCTGCCCCAGCAGACCGGAGTGCCATCGTGCCGAAGCGCGCACACGTGGGTGGGACCGCTGCTGATGGATGCGAACGTCTCGCCGGGGGGTGGCGACGTCTGGTTGTCACCATGCCGCCCCCAGCACACGGGGACGCCATCTGGCTTAAGTCCGCAGGAAAAGAACGCGCCGCTGCTGACTTGAGTGAATCTCTCACTTGACGGTCCCAAAATGGAAACTTCACCCTGAGGCGGCCACGCGTGCAGCTCTCCGTTGCCGCCCCAACACGTGACGGCCCCGTCCGAGTCCAACGCGCACGCATGAGTGAACCCGCTGCTGATGGACTGGAAGCTATAGGGAGGCGCACGCGTTGCCGATGTGCTGATCGAAAGTCCGAATGTACCCGGCAGCTCGAGGTCTTGGGTCACAACTTCGACCGTGTACTGCCCCGAAGGTAGAACGGCCTGCGCCCAATGCGCCGAAATGAAGTCGTAATCGGTCGAATAGTAAGTTTGAACGCCTTGATCCACAGTCAAGTCCGCACTTGCCTCTTCGCCCGATAGATGTAGCGAGGTCAGATCGTCCGACGAAAGCTCGATGCGTACGTTTGACCAGTCAGACACCAAAAAGCTGTAGGACTGGCGATAACCCTCCGTCGGGCCCTCTTGCCGGCATTGCCTTGACCACATACCCAAGAGCGCGACGGTGCCGGAGATCGTCCCCAACGGACTGGCGTCACAGTTACCTATGGCGCCCGAGCTTTGGCGCACCTCGTCCGGTAATTCGAACCCGCTGTCGTACTGCCCATTCTCGGCTTGGACTCTGTACTCACCGCACGCATCGTCTACCGATTCCCAAACCATGCCGTACCTGGATATCACGTACGTCTCGCGGTCAAGGCTCAGGCCGATATGCAAATGACCCCGCTCTGGTATATCCAACTGGAACCCCAACGTCGCTACACCGTTCGGATCAACCACGAGGCTGGCATCCTTCCAGTTGGCATAATCGAGGATGTCCTCGATCATGCTGTGAGGGTCGGTCAGGTCGCCGCGCCAACCGGATGTCGCCTCCGCGTATTGTCCGGAAGATGCTTGTGACCATCCCTCTGGAGATCGACGCCAGTATTCCGTTACGCCGCGAACCGGGTCGAAGGTGTATAAGAGGTGATTCGCCCCATCATTTAGAGTCACCCATCCGGTATGACTGCTGCGAATATCCCGCCCTATGTTGGATATCCCGTAGTCGGCCCAACCGAAATTCCGGTTGCAGTCCGGTAAAGACGTGCGGACCCTGAACCTGGCCGACGTTGAGTCTCGCAGTGCCTTGAATGCATTGGTTGTCAGCTTCCATTTGGTCAGATCGATGTCCTCAGGCCGGTCCATCAATTCATCGCTAAACACGATCATGCGCTCTATCTCTTGCGCATCCATTCCTGGTTTCACCAGTGGATGGGCGAGCAGCCGCAATAGCGCTTCGTCCATCGGGTTCAACTCCCACCGCCGGAGAGGGCTGTAGCTCATGATGCTGTCGGGTTCTGAACGATGGAACATACCTCCGTAGACATGTATCACTTCATGATTCATCACATAGACCACTGTTTGTTGCGCCGATTGAGACAAATCGCTGTATTCAGGTCCCATGTCCCAGACGTTGTGGACCCTGACTAGCCCGCCTTCGATCTCGCCCATTTCGTTGGCGTTGGGACTGGCGCACCCCAGCGGACTTATGTTTCCGCAAAAGACGCC
>JAPOVO010000247.1 GCA_026708165.1 Chloroflexota bacterium
GCAATCGGATTGTCACTGCCAAGATAGACCGCTTGTCCGCCGTCAGCCCAGAAGTGCTCCAAGGACATCTTCGTCAATATCTGGGCGATACCCTTGCCGCGGTGCGCCGGGTCTGTCAGCACGTTACCGTAGACACCCATCTCGCGAGTTGCACGGTTCGTGGCGTGCCACACGGTGCCCACAATTGTGTCGTCCAACCTCCCCACGAACATGTAGTCGTGGATCGTGCCGTCAGTTGCTCCCCGCAGCGTCCGGGCCAGCATCTCAGCTTCGGCCGGACTCACCCAGGGATCGAACGGTTGGACGAGGAACCACCACACGTCCCGATTCTCAGGCGTCTCGGCCCGACTATCTCCCGGACCGAGAACCGTCACTTTCAGGGTCTCGCCGCTCCTCAGCGTTTGCATCGACACCATCGGCGTCTCCCCGAGCGCGTCTTTTGCCTCACGATGGCCGGACTATCCAGAGCACTCATCGGCGGCGGCGGCCGCCATCGCCGCACGCAGCGATCCATCGGACCGCTTGAGCAACAGCCGGGACTCATCCGGACTGATTTCCAGGGACGTGCAGAGCAGCGCGACCTTTATCGAGCCGTTGGCCTCGGCAAGCGCGCCGCGCGCTTCGGCCGCAGACACACCCGAGACCTCTCGAATCATGGATACCGCTCTGTTGGTCAGCTTCTCATTCACCGCCGTCAGGCCCACCATCAAGTTTCCGTAAGTCTCGTTCGCGAGCACCATCGCGGCCGTGCTGATCATGTTCAGGACCATCTTCTGTGCCGTGCCGGCTTTGAGGCGAGTTGAGCCGGTGACTACCTCCGGGCCTGCCACGACTTCGATCACCACGTCGGCGGCCGACTGGAAGGGAGAACCCGGATTGGAGGTCACGGCCACGCTCTTTGCTCCGACCTCCCTGGCGCAGGCGAACCCACCAAGCACGTAAGGAGTCGCTCCGCTGGCGGAGACTCCGATCAGCAGGTCGCGGTCCGAGAACCCGTTGGTCCGCAGGTCCCCAGCGCCAAGGTCTGCACGATCTTCGGCGCCCTCCACGGACATCCGCAGCGCCTCGTCCCCACCGGCAATCAGGGCGACTACCCGGTCCGGATCGATCCCGAACGTCGGCGTCCACTCCGCCGCGTCGAGCGCCGCGATTCGTCCGCTCGTGCCCGCGCCCTGGTAAAACACTCGCCCGCCACGCTTGATGACGTCCGAGACCAGCTCGGCCGCCCTGGCAATGCTCGGTATGGCCGATCGCACCGCTACTACGACCTTCTCGTCCTCGCGGCTCATCAGCGAAACGATCTCCCCTGCGGACATCGTGTCGATGCCTTCGCTCGCGGGATTTCGCCGTTCCGTGATGCGCAAGTCATCCACTCACATACAAATCCAATCTAGGTTGAACCAAGGCGGCACGTCGATCGAGCGGTCACGCCCCGCCCCAAAGCATGTACGACCAGCTATGTTAGTCCCGCAACAGTCGAGCGCGGCTCGACAGGCACGACGGCCCCCGCTCGCCCATTGAAAGCCGGGGGCTGACGCGGCGGCTCCTGCAGGTCCGCCGGGTTGACGTTTGAGGTCACAATAAAGCACGCTTTGAACAGGTCCATGAGGTTTTGCAACACACGGGCAATTTCGTAGGGAGGGTCATGATGACAACCAACCAGTACTGGTGGCCGGATCAGCTGAACCTGAAGGTTCTCCGCCAGGATTCCCACCTGTCTGATCCGATGGGCGATGGCTTCGACTACGCCGAGGCGGTCAAGACCCTTGACGTCGATGCTCTCAAGGAAGACATCGAGCAGGTGATGACGACCTCGCAGGACTGGTGGCCCGCCGATTACGGTCACTACGGGCCCCTCTTCATCCGCATGACGTGGCACGCCGCGGGCACCTACCGCATCAGCGACGGCCGGGGTGGCGGAGGGTCCGGCTACCAACGCTTCGCGCCCCTCAACAGTTGGCCCGACAACGGGAACCTGGACAAGGCGCGCCGCTTGCTCTGGCCGGTCAAGAAGAAATACGGCAGAAACCTCTCCTGGGCCGACCTGATCATCTTCGCCGGCAACTGCGCTCTGGAGTCGATGGGATTCAAGACCTTTGGCTTCGCCTTCGGACGCGTGGACGTCTGGGAGGCCGACGAGACCGACTGGGGGCCTGAACAGACCTGGCTCGCGGACGAGCGCCACAGCGACGAAGGAGAGCTGGAGGGACCACTCGGCGCTGACCACATGGGCCTGATTTACGTCAACCCGGAGGGGCCGAACGGCAACCCGGACCCGCTCGCCGCGGCAAGCTACATTCGAAATACGTTCAAGCGCATGGCGATGAACGACGAGGAGACGGTCGCGCTTATCGCCGGCGGACACACGTTCGGCAAAGCGCACGGAGCCGCCCCCGAAGAGAATGTCGGACCCGAACCGGAGGGCGCCGGCATGGAGGAGCAAGGCCTCGGCTGGAAGAACCGCTACGGCAGCGGCAAAGGCGGCGACACGGTTACCAGCGGCCTCGAAGGCGCCTGGACCACCAACCCCGTCAAGTGGGACAACAACTTCTTCGAGAACCTGCACGGCTACGATTGGGAGCTGACCAAAAGCCCTGCCGGTAAATCGCAGTACGCTCCCACGAACGCAGCCGCGGTTGCCACCGTGCCGGACGCACACGATCCCTCGAAAAAGCACGCACCCATGATGCTCACGACGGATCTCTCATTGAAGGAGGAACCGGCTTACGCCGAGATCGCGAAGCGCTTCATGGAAAACCATGACGAATTCGAAGACGCGTTCGCCAGGGCGTGGTACAAGCTGATCCACCGCGACATGGGACCCCGTAGCCGGTATCTCGGCCCCCTCGTTCCCGCGGAGCCGCTCTTGTGGCAGGACCCTGTCCCCGACGTCGACCACGAGTTGATCGACGATCAGGATATCGCCGACCTCAAAGCGACGGTCCTCGCTTCCGGACTGCCAGTTTCCCAGCTCGTCTCGACCGCTTGGGCTTCGGCGTCATCGTTCCGCGGCACCGACAAACGCGGCGGCGCCAACGGGGCGCGGGTCCGTCTCGCGCCGCAAAAGGACTGGGAAGTAAACAACCCGGCCCAGCTCGAAGAGGCGCTTGGGACGCTCGAACAGATCCAGGCGGATTTCAATAGCTCGCAGACCGGCGGCAAGCGGGTCTCCCTGGCCGACGTGATCGTCCTGGCCGGATGCGCGGGCGTCGAGCAGGCCGCCCGGAACGCCGGTTCTGACGTACAGGTACCGTTCACGCCCGGTCGCACCGACGCGTCGCCGGAATGGACCGATGTGGAGTCGTTCGCCGTGCTCGAATCCACCGCGGACGGTTTTCGCAACTACCTCCAAGCCGGGCAGGAAGGCAGACCGGAAGACCTGCTGGTTGAGCGGGCGTGCATGTTGACGCTGACTGCTCCCGAGATGACGGCGCTCGTCGGCGGCCTGCGCGTCTTGAATGCGAACACCGGGCAGTCTCAGCACGGGGTTCTGACCGACCGGCCCGAGGCCTTGTCCAACGACTTCTTCGTGAATCTGCTCGACATGGACACCGAGTGGAAGCCATCTGCCGCATCCCCCGGCGTGTTCGAGGGAAGCGATCCCGACTCCGGAGAGATCAAGTGGACCGGGACGAGCGTGGACCTGGTGTTCGGCTCGAACTCCGAGCTTCGAGCCATCGCGGAAGTCTACGGGTGTGACGACGCGGGTGACGTGTTCGTTCGCGACTTCGTGAGCGCGTGGCACAAGGTGATGGAGCTGGACCGCTACGACCTGGCATAACCTCGGCGTAGCGCTCCCGCGGTTGCTGACTTAACCGTAATCGGGCTGGCGGGCTGAGGCCCGCCAGCGCCGCCGCGCCGAGGTCAAGGTCCCCTCTCCCGTCGAGGAAGGCGACGTACGGCTCTAGCTGGAGGAACCCTCCAGCATTAACTCGCTGCGCTCCAGGTACATCCCCAGTCCGATCAGGTAGAGGCACACGCCGCCTATCAACAGAAGCGTATTGTGTAACGGGAGAAGCACGCTGATGTCGACACCGGGAGCGTGCTGGACCACCAGAAAGTTCACCAGCCCCGCCACTCCTATAACTACGAGACCGTAAGCGGCCAGCCTGTAGACGTTCATTCCGCGGAACCGGGCCGCCAGGCCAAGCCCGAGCAGAATGGACGCGAATGGATAGACCGTCAAGAACGCAAGGACGATTCCGGCCATGTCCGCATAAGTGGCTACGGCGAGATTCTGAAACTCCGCCTGCATTTCCGGAGCGGTTCCCGCTTGCATGCTCCGTTGCATCAGGTGGACGATCATGTGTCTTTTGCCCGCCGCAATAATGAAGATGCCCCACCCGAACAGGCTTGTTATCAACCCGAATCGCAACGCCGGAGAGGCAAGTCCGCCTTCCCGGTTGGGCAGGCGAAACAGCGGCAGCACGCCATAGGCGTAAAGGAACATCGCCACGATCACCAAAAACGTCATCGCGTGCGCGAGGCTTGCGTGGTCGGCCATCACGTCTATCGTTTTGGCGAAGTCGGTCTGGTCTACGGGGTCTATCAGCATAGACCCCGGTGCGAAGAACGATGCGATCAGCGTTAGCACGAACCCCGCCATGATGGCCAGGCCCGCGCCTTTGGTTCCCGCCAATCCGCTCACATTCGATTCAGCCATAGCACGCTCCCGGTTGACCGCACTATGCTCATCACCTAACCGGGAAAACGGTAGCGTCCAACCCCCGTCAAGCGCAACAGCCGCGGCCTCTGCCGCACCAGCCGACCGGCTCGACGTCTCAGCCCTCGTTCCCCACGAGCGCCCGGTCCCGAAGCGCGTCCATCAGCCCCGTCACGTCCTGCGCTTCAATGCCGCGCCGTAATTGGGCAGAATGAGTGCTGCTTCTATAGTGCGCTGAAACAATCGCCCCTCTCCTACGGAATTCGCAATGCATTTCATAGTCCCCGAGAACATAGATAAATACGCCGACGACCACTCCAGCCCCCTCCCGCCCGTGCTGGAGGAGCTCAAGGACTATACGTACGCGAACATCCGGGGCGCCGGGATGATCTCGGACAAGCTGGTCGGCGGTCTACTCCAGACCCTAATCTTCGCCACAGGCGCCCGGCACGTCCTGGAGCTGGGGCTGTTCACCGGCTTCAGCGCCCTGATGATGGCCCACGCCCTTCCCGAAGACGGGACCGTCACCTCATGCGACATTGACCCCGAGGCCGAGCGGCGGGCGCGCCGGTTCTTCGACAAGACCCCGCACGGCAAGAAGATCAGCGTCCGGATCGGCCCCGCGCTGGAGACCCTCGAAGGGCTGACCGGCCCCTACGACCTCATCTTCATCGACGCCGACAAGGTCAACTACCCCGACTATTACGAGCGCTGCCTGGAGCTGCTGGCCGCGAACGGGGTAATGGTCGTCGACAACGTGCTGTGGTCTGGGCGGGTGCTCGACCCCCAGAGCGACGACGACAAGGCCATCGCCGCCCTCAACAAGCGGGTTGCCGCCGATCCCCGCGTCCACAACGTGCTGCTGACCATCCGCGACGGCTTGAACGTAATCCGCAGAAGATAAAAGTGGGCACGACGATATAGATCAACCGCCGATTCGAGGCAGTGCCCTAACCCGCTCCGAGCGACCCGGCCACCAGCCCCCCCAAAGGG
>JAPOVO010000387.1 GCA_026708165.1 Chloroflexota bacterium
AGTCTTTTCAAAACCCGCCCCCCCCATCCCCGTCCCGGGGGCCCTCTTGATGCCCCCCTTCGTATGGGCGCTTCGCTGGCGCTCTATTGACGACACAATCGACTGTCTCCAACGCTACGCGGATTATTCCTGTGGCCGGGGACGGCTTCGGCTGTCTATGCCAACGCCGGTCGCCCTCGACGGTTATGCTGCGCCGCTCATCTCGCACACCGATCAACAAGACCGGCGATTCGCGGAAGGCGCAATTTCAATGATAGGCCAGACCCCGGCGATTCCGGTCCCGGCGTTCGTTTCCCGGGCCGCCCTTATATAACTGTTATCTATATATAAGTAACGGGCGGCGCCGGCGGGTTCTGTCTAGTTCTTGAAGTAGTTGATGTTGATGTCGGCGTACTTGGCCATCTCGTCCGGTAGATCGAAGTCGGGATAGATGGCTTCGACCGGGCAAACCGGCTCGCACGCGCCGCAGTCGATGCACTCGTCCGGATCGATGTACAGCATTTCGGCCGCCTCGAACTCGGCCGCGTCCGGAGTCGGGTGAATGCAGTCCACTGGGCACACGTCCACGCACGAAGCGTCCTTGGTGCCGATGCAAGGCTCGGTTATGAAGTAGGTCATGCGATTTCAGATCCTGACCGTGGGTGTTCCGCCCAAATAGCTACCAGATAACAATACAAAATAGTCACGCCCAAGCGCCAGTTGAAACACGGATTCTTAAGCCCCACAGTCTCGTTTAATTGGTCGCCTCGATCGCGCAGCTCCGAATCAGGCCCCAAGCTGACGGCGCCGGCGCGGCTCGCCGTAGCTGCGCCAAAGGACAAAGCTACCCGCACCACCGGCGCGCCAGGCGGATATCATCTGCACGCCCAGGTACGACCAACCCAGCCGGCCGGACGAGAGGACGGACAGCCGATGGCCCAAACGGAACAAGACTCCAGAGAACGCACGGCACAGCAGGCCGATCGAGGGCCGCGAGCGTCGAGAATGTCCCCGCAAAACGTCCAGGCCACCGCCGCAGGCGCGGAGCGTGCAAAAAGCGACGGAAAGGGTGACGTGGTAGTAGGCGTGCTGGCCCTGATCCTGACCGGGGTGATTGCGTTTGGATTGCTGACCGACCAGCCCTGGGCGGAGTTCCTCTGGGATCTTTTGGGATTTCTGAATGATGTGGTCGGCGACGGACAGTAGCCGCCCTGCCCAAGCTCGGCTTGTTGTAACCATGCCACTGGACAAGGCGGCGCGGCGCGTGAACGCCGTGCGGGCATCCCGCTAGAAACCCGCCGCCTTCAGGTAGTCGTATTCCGCCCGCATCCCGACGCACCGCCGGCGCGGGGCCAGCAGGCAGTCGTCCGTCCAAACGTTGTCGTGCCGCCCGACGAACACGCAGAACGAGTCGGCGCGATGGCCGAATACCTGGCCGGTGTACATCAGATCGCGCGCCAGCTGGCCCGACTTGTATTGATCGGCGGTCGTCTGGCCGCCCGTGCGGCAATTCCACTCGCTGATCACGACCGGTTTGTTTCGGTAGCGCGGGAAATGGCGCAGGCATTCGTTCCACGTCTCGATTATGTTGTACGAAAATCGCCAGCCTTCGGGGCTGACTAGCTGGCCGGGCCGGGCGTAGCCGTGCAGCAGAAAGCCGTGCGGCGCGACGCGGCGCTCGTTCAGATGGAACAATAGCCGGAAGAAATATGCCGACCACGGCGATTGTTCGATGTGCGTCGGCGGCGTTCGCTCCATGACCTCCGAGCCGTGCGCCAGCGTCGCGCATACCCAAACGCGATGATCGGGAAACTGGTCGATGAACTCCTGCGTGCACTTCGCAACGTACTCAGCCGGGAACGCGCCCTCGGCGTTCAAATTCGGCTCATTGAACGGCGAAATGTCGATGTCCCGCATCTCCGGGTATTCACTCAAAACGCCGACGACTTCGGTCAGGAAGTCTCGGCAGCCCACTTCGTTCGGCGGGCAGACCTGGCCGGGAGCGTAGTCGATGCGGAGTATTGGCCGGACGCCGCGGCGTTTCTGCGCCAGGACCCGTTCCACGCTTTCGCGCAGCCCGAGTCCCGGGTAGGCGTTGAACGCCCAGCTAGCCTCCACCGAAGGCGTGCCGTGAGTGAAGGGAATCTGCTCGGTGAAGCTGTGCATACCCAGTCGAATCATCAGTCCTGAAACTCCCCTGAGCGCTTCCGCAAGCTCCGCAGAGGCTCTGTTGAAGCGGACTGTCCCGGGTCACGGGCTTGTCGAACGGTCGAGGCTCTCAAAGCTTGACCTCGGTCCGGCCGAGCCGGGCCGCCGCCAGCAGCGCGGCAATCGCGCCGACCACCGCCCCGGCGACGAAGATGGCGATTACCCATCCACCATCGCGCCACGACGGCGGCGGCGACTCCCCATCCAAATTCTCGAAGCTCTCTATATCCCTCATCTCGAATAGACCACCTTTCAACGATTTGATAAACGGCAAACAGCGCGCCTGCGAAAAACGCCGTGGGACGCCATGCGACGCGTCCCAGTCCCCATCCCACGAGCGCGCCGATGATTACGTGGGCGGCGCGATTGGCTATCTCGATCAACATCACTCTCCTTTTTCACGCTGGCGCACGAGTACAAGCGGCCCGGTTAGCAGCGCTCCGAGCATCCCCAGCACGCCGGCCGGCGGCTCCAGGCCCGGACGCAGCGTGGCGGCGATTAGCACCGCGCCGATCACCGTCGCGGCCACCACCGCCAGCACGCAGACCGTCGCCGTGACCAGATCACCCCGTTGCAGGTCACCCCTCCGTTCGTCAGCTCCCTCTCTCCTTTGCAGCGGAAGGATTGGGTGAGGCTGCGTCTCCAACCCGTCGGGTGCGTCATCGCCGGCTCCCTCTCCCCTCCGCGGGAGAGGGTTGGGGTGAGGGGGTTCCCGGCGGACGCCGCTCCGCTCCAGGTTCATGCCCGCGGCTCCCCGGCCGCCCGCCGGCGCTCGGCCTCCATCAACCGGGGCCAGTTCTCCATCAGGTCCCTGTAGCGACTGTTAAGAAATCGGCTCTCGTCGTCGGTCGGCGTCACTCCCGCCCTGGCGCGGTTGACCACCTGGATGGCCGTCTGCGCCAGCTCCTCCCATTTGGACTTGAGCCAAAAATCGGGATCGTCATAGATGCTCTGCACCGGCCTCACCTTCTTCTCGCCCAAAATCGAGTTCACGTAGTCGCGGGTCTCGCTGGACGGCGGCACTCCGCCATGGCGCTTCACCGCGGTCGGACCCGCGTTGTACGCCGCCAGCGCCAGCTCGTACGAGCCGAACGCGCCCAGGTGGTCCGCCATCAGCGCCGCCGCGTAGTCGAGCGCGGCGTAGGCGTCCCACGGGTTTACCGTCGGGTGCCGGCGCGGCGCGATCCGCGCGATGCCGAAAGCGCCATCCGGCCCGTGCGCGTAGATGTTCCAGCCCGACTCCCGCTCGATCTGCCGGGCGAATATCGCCGGTTCGATCCCCGCCCGCTCCGCCGCCGTCCGGGCGTAGGTCCGCAGCGCCGATTTCGAGTAGCGGTCGGGATGCAGCAGCGTGCGCGGATCGATCGAGCCGCCCATGACCTCCGGCCCGCCGCCGCGAATCTCCCAATGCAGGTGCGGCGGCCAGTTGGGAGTGCAACCCGATCTCGCTATCGGGTCCCCCGCCTTCACCTCGTCGCCCTCCGCGACGCTCGCCGAACCGGACTGCAGATGGCAGAAATAGTGCCGCCGTTCGTTCCGGTCCGAGCCTGCCACGATGGACACCACGTAGCCCCAGGCCCACACGTTGGTGGTGCCCACGTGAGCCACCACCCCGTCCTCCGGCGCGCGCACGCTGGCTCCCTCGAACGACGCGTAGTCCCGCCCGCGGTGACCGGGGTTGTCGCCGTATACGTGCGGGTTGTCCCGCGCGAACCGGGTCAGGCCCCATTCCTGCGAGACCGGCGCTTCCACGGGTTCGATCATTCGTTTCGCTCCCCGGTGTGCTTGTGGGACTTGCCGTTGCCCAGAATCGTGCGCCACACCTGCCGCACCCACGGCGCGGCCAGCAAGACCACCAGCCCGCCGGTCACGGCCCATAGCTGTTGCTGGATGAACCGCACGTCCTCCTGCAGCGACTCGATCAGCGCGCGCGCCACCGGGTCTTCCATCACGCCAGCCTGTTCGCCTTCAGCGTCTTGATCGTGAACGGCAGCGCGTGAACGCCGAGCGTCGATACTCCGATTGCAAGGTTGCCGTTCGACAGGACCGCCAGGTAGGCGTCTTCACCGTCGGCGACCGCGTCGGCGAACACCAGGCTGTTGCTGCGACTGAGAACGTCGCCGGCGGATACCACCGGGCAGATCGTGGTGTCGTGCAGGTCGTTCAGCCGGATGATCGGCCATTCGGCGTCACGGCCAAGGCCGCCAGTGGTAGCAGCAGCCTCGATCAAAATGGTCGCGAAGTCCAGACCATCCGTGCCCGAACCAGTGCCGAGTACGGCACCGTCACCGTGCCGATTAAGCGCTCGAAATCGAACCCAATATCTAGAGACGCTATTTACGCTGTTCTGAGCCCAGTCATCGGGAATACTCCAACTGACAAGGCCATCCTGGACCCAGGTTCCGTCAAGGAGGTTTCCGTCGTCGTCTCTCATTCTGGTGCCGTCTGTCACGTCGAGATCGGTCCAGGATGAGCCGTTCCAGTACTCCCAGTCCGCATCTCCGACCCGGCGGTTTCGTAGTGGCACGACATCGAAGACGAACTCGACGCCGCTGAAAGTCGCGCTATGTCCGAAATAGAAGCGGTCTCTCTCATCAATGTATTCGTTGTGATTGGGGGGTTTATAGTCGCCACCGACGGGGATCGTGTGCCAAGTGCCTGGGCTTCTATAGACATAGTCATGAGAAAACGCCGTCGTGAAATCCACGAGCGCCGTGTAATCCCCAAAATTCACCATCCCCCACTCGTCCCGGCCGTTGGTGTTGACGAGCGCGGGACGGGCGATTCCGGTATCCACCGCCGCGGTCCCGTTGAGCGTCGCCCTAAAAGAGCCGACGTCCGACGTCAGACCCGTTTTCAGGACCGCCAGCGCGTTCCGAACGTCGTTCCCCCAGGCAGCCGTGATTATCTCGCCCGTTACGGCTATGGGCGGTAGCGTGTATGCCATTAGTCGTACCTCGAAAACTCCTTGATTACTTCCTCCGCCGTTTGCTCCGGCTCCGACGCGAACATCCCCTTAAGCCCGGCTCCCGCCGGTATCCAGTTGCGCAGCCGCGGATCGGGCGCGCGGCCCGCCTCGCGGTCGACGCGCTCCCATCCGTCGGGCATCGCCACCCGCAGGTACAGCCCGCCTCGGGATCGCCCCCTCTCGCTCGACGGCAGAGGGCCGGAGCCTGCCCTGAGCTTGCCGAAGGCGTCAGGGTGTTCTCCAAGCCGCCTCCGCCGCGACTCCCTCTCCCTTGACGGGAGAGGGTTGGGGTGAGGGTGAATTGAAGCCGCGTTCCAGCACGCCGGGCACATGTAAAGCCCCTCCACCGGCCACGCCAGCGAATAGTCGCGGGCGCAGCCCGGGCACTGCACCACCCACCTGTCCTCGTGCAGGAACACCGTGCGTATCGGCGGCGCGCCGCTTATCTCGGCCGGGTCGCCCGGATCGGGCAGCGGCACGGCCATGCCCCGCGCCGCCGC
>JAPOVO010000478.1 GCA_026708165.1 Chloroflexota bacterium
GTTCACCATGCAGGCGCACTCGCACGACAACGTTCGAATCATGAGGTATTCGGGAACGCGGGCGACCGTTTGCGGGCATACAGGGACGAACGAGATAACGGTGGACGAGTACCGGACCGGCGCGCACGACCTGATAACTCCGGCCATGATGGCCAGCGGACACGGCGGCGGCGACTGGGGACTGCTGGACGCATTTGTGGAGACGATAAGAGGAAACGGAACGGAAGAGACTTCGGCCCGCAACTCCCTGGAGAGCCATCTGATCGGCTATGCGGCGGACGAAGCGCGGATTACCGGAACGGTGATCGACATGGACGAATACCGCGCGCGAGTCTACGCGGCGGCCGGTCTGGACAGCGAAGCCGATCCGGCGGGAACCCGCCAGGGTTAACTGGAGGGGCATGATGGAGTACCGCAGCCTGGGGCGGACCGGCGTTCAGGTGAGCAAGCTCTGCCTGGGCTGCTGGATGTTTGGGCGAAGCACCGAGGAAGCCGAGTCCGCAGAGATAATCGACCGCGCGCTCGAAGCCGGCATCAACTTCCTCGATACAGCAAACATGTACAGCCGCGGAGTTAGCGAGGAGTCCGTCGGCAGAGCGCTGAGGCGCAATGGAAAACGGCAGCGGGTCGTGCTGGCGACAAAGGTCTACGGTCCGATGGACGACGACGATCCTAATGCGAAGGGAGTCCATCGCCGCCACATCGTCGAGCAGTGCGAAGCTTCGCTGCGACGGCTGCAGACCGACCATATCGACGTCTATCAGATTCACCGACCCGTTTCGCAGGTGCCGATCGACGAGACGCTTCGGGCGCTCGACGACCTGATAAAAGCCGGGAAGGTGCTCTATATCGGAACGAGCACGTTTGCCGCATGGCAGATCATGGAATCGCTTTGGGTGTCCAGAGAACTGGGCCTGAACCGGTTCGTCAGCGAGCAGCCGCCCTATAACCTGCTCGACCGCCGGGTAGAGCGCGAGCTGATTCCGATGGCCCAGACGTACGGGATCGGCATTCTGCCGTGGTCGCCGCTGGCGGGCGGGTTCCTGACAGGTAAATACCGGCGCGGCGAAGAGCGGCCTGAAGGATCCCGGTACCACCCCGCGGGGCACTCCGACGACCGTGCGGTGGAGAGGCGGCGACGGCTTTTCGTCGATCCCGCATTCGACGTCGTGGAGGGCCTCGCGGCCCTGGCGAGGGACAAGGGCTGCTCGATAAGCGATTTGGCGCTTGCATGGGTCGCTCAGCAGCCCGGCGTGAGCAGCACGATCATTGGTCCCCGCACGGTCGAGCAGCTTTATCAGAATCTCGACGCTCTCGACGTGGAGTTGAGCGATGAGGACCTCGACCGCATCGACGAGATCGCACCTCCCGGGCGGGCGGCCGTTTCGTTCTACGACGGGGACTTCGGACCTCACCCGTTTCGGTGGTAGCAGAGGGATTGATTGACCGACGGTAACGAGAGAGTCGGCTTTGCCAGACGGCTCCGGACGGCTCTCGGTCTGATGGCGGATATTCGCGGCAAAGACCTGCTGACGGCGGTCGAGTTCATGAAGCTCGTATATCCAAATGAGCGGCCGCTTGTTC
The DNA here is from genome assembly GCA_026708165.1 of Chloroflexota bacterium. Taxonomy (GTDB): domain Bacteria; phylum Chloroflexota; class UBA11872; order UBA11872; family VXNJ01; genus JAPOVO01. Next base: position 1,585 of record JAPOVO010000478.1, read on the forward strand.
AAGGTCTGAAGTTCGCGGGCTGGGCTTTGGACCTGGTGTGGTCAAGGATGCCCGACGCATTGCGGCACGTGTCCATCGACAAGGACATCTCCAGGACGCCCTATTGGCAGACAGCGCCCAATCCGCTCGCCAACCATCCCTGGGCGGACGATCCCGACAGCGTTCTGCCGGCCGAGGCAGACGCGGTCGTAATCGGGGCGGGATTCGGCGGCTCGTCGGTCGCGTATCACTGGTCGAAGCACGCCAACGGCAATCTGGTAATACTCGACTCGATGGACCCCGCGAGCGGATCGGCGGGCCGCAACGCCGGTCACGTGGTGATGGCGGGCGGCGCGTATCACGGCTACTACGTCTATCGCTCGGTGCTCAAATACCTGCCCGAAGTCCGCCCGGAGCTAACCGAGGCTGACTGTTCGGAGATTGCGGCTCAGTTCGCGGATGTCTATGTGCGCGCGCTGCATGCCAGCCACGAACTGATACTGGAGACTATCGAGAGCGAAGGTATAGAGTGCGACTACGTCCGCAAGGGGCAAGTCCACGTCGGCGAAGAAGCCGATATGGGCGACGTGGAGGCGGCGCTGTCCCTAGCCGATGAGCTCGGCCACGACGATTACCAGCGGCTGCGACCCGACGAAGTCAGGCGCTTAAGCGGGGTGGAGGCGGAATTAGACGGAGCTGTCTCGGCAGGAGCCGGGACATGGCATCCGGCGAAGTGGGTTTGGGGGATACTTCAGGCAGCCATCGCGAGCGAGAAAGTACGGCTTTTCACGCGCACCGCCGCGCGGGCGGTGGAGCGCGACGGTAGTGGTTATATTGTGCGGACCGACCGTGGAGACATACGGACTCGGAACGTCGTCAATGCGACTGACTCGCATACCCAGAGCCTGTTCAACGACTGGCTTGGCATATTTCCCGACGGCAAGCTCGTCTGGCCATATCGAGTTCAAGGCATATACGCGGAGCCGGCGCCGGAGACTATTCCAACGGGAGTCGGCGTCATTACCGGATTAGGCTTCTTTGCCAAGGTTCCCAAAGGGGGAACGGTTTTCGGAACCGACCACAGCCCGGTCAAACCCTACGAGGCAGGACGTATCGATCCTTCCCGATTCGTCACCAAGTTCATGAGCGCTGAGCTCAGCAGGCTTTGGGGCGCGATACCGATGCGAATCACCCACGAGTGGACAGGCTCGGTCGGCGTCGCGCCAGACTGGTTTCCCGTGGTGGGACCGATGGACGACGACCGGCTGTATATCCTTAGCGGGTTTTGCGGGTCGGGTTCCGCTACCTCCTTCAATGCCGGGCAGCACATCGTTTTCCAGATCCTGGGCAAGGAGCGTGAGTCCGAATACCATCCGCCTGAGTTCTTCTCACCCGCAATCCGTAGATACGGGCTAGCTAACCTGTACGCGGCGGCGGGGCAGGCCCTCCTACTAGTCGGTCCGCCCCGCTGCCAGATCATCCATGACGGGAGGGTTAGGGGCGCGCCGTGTCGAATCGGCTCTATCGGGCTGATTGCAAAGTTGTTGCCGAGCAACTGAAGCGCGAGGGCATCCAGGTGGACCTCATCTATCTCGACCCGCCGTTTAACTCCAACCGCACCTACTCGATGATCTTCAACAACCGCAGCGTGACGGCGCAACAAAAGGCGTATCACGATATGTGGGACTTCACCGACCGCACGCGCCAACTGGTGCTCGATTTTCGCGATGAAATGCACACATGGGACTTACCAGCCGCTTTCAAGCAGTTTATGCACGCGTGGCTGAATATTCTCGAATCTGGCGATGCTGACGACCGGCGCTTGCTCAACTACCTGATGTACATGACGCAGCGGCTTATCCGGCTTCGTGACATCCTCAAGCCTACCGGCTCAATCTACCTTCATTGCGATCCGACGGCGAGCCACTACCTCAAGGTAATCATGGACGGCGTGTTTGGACGGCGGAACTTTCGGAACGAGATCATCTGGCGGCGCACTACCAGTCACAGCGACTCAAAGCGTTGGGCGGCTGTGGCTGACACGATTCTGTATTACGGGAAGTCGGGGGGGGGGTAACGTGGAATATTCCACGCGGAGAGTACGACAAAGCCTATATCGAGTCGATGTATCGTCACGACGACAATGATGGACGCGGCCTCTACCAGCTAGGCGATATGACGAGCCCCAACCCGCGTCCCAACCTGATGTACACGTGGAAGGGATTTGAATCGCCCACAGCCGGCTGGCGCTATTCGCGGGAAACCATGACTCAGCTCGATGCTGAAGGACGAATTTGGTATCCCGATGCCAAGTCGAAGCGACCGCGGTTGAAACGATATTTGAGCGAGATGGATGGCCCTGTGGTGAATTCGATTTGGACTGACATCAATCCAATCGGCTCCCAAGCTAAAGAGCGCCTAGGTTATGCGACCCAAAAACCGCTCGCCCTGCTTGAACGAATCATCAAAGCGTCCAGCGACTCGGGTGACCTCGTATTTGACCCGTTTTGCGGGTGCGGAACAACTGTGCATGCTGCCCAGAATTCGGGGCGCCGGTGGATCGGAGTCGATATCAGCGGTGATGCTATCGACGAAATCAAGGACCGGATGGCGGGGATCGGAGTCTATGACGGGCAGGACTACGACATCCGCGAGGGTAGCCCTGACACCGTGGCTGAATACAACCGGCTCAACCCGTACGAAAAACAGGATTGGCTGATTCGGCGGTTGGGCGGCTTGCCGAATCCCCGTAAGTCCGGCGATATGGGCATCGACGGTGATTTGACGTTCCATCTAGGTGGGGCGAGTGCTGAAACCGACAAATGGGGCCGCCTGGTTTTTTCTGTCAAGACAGGAAGGCAGCGCAAGCCGGAACACATTCGCGAGCTTATAGGTACGATGCGCAACGAAAAAGCCGAAATGGGCGCGTTGATTCTCGATGCGGACCCGACGCCAGGGATGGAATCAGCGGCTCAGCGGGCTGGCCGGATCAAGTACCAGCCGCGCTCTGACTTCCCGCCCAAAACCTACGACAAGGTGCAAATCTTCACGGCGTACGAAATCATTGACGGTGCAACGCTTGACTGTCCGCCGTCCATGCACGACGTTCGGCGCTATCGCGAATTGCAGCCGAGGATGCGAATCTAGGCGAAGCAGCCCGCGAGGAACTTGTCGAACGCCCGCGAGTTATTCCGCTCGTTGTACTTCCAGCACGCTTCGCCGACGTACAGCGGCATGTAGTGGCGCTGGTAGTGGTGATGCTGGCCGTACCACGCTCGTTTGAGTAGGCTCCAGAATCCCTCAATCGTGTTCGTGTGTAGATCGCCATCCACGTACTGCCGGGAGTGGCTGATCGAGTGGTGGTAGAAGATGCCCCTGGCGGCTCTGTAGGCGCGGTATTCGTCGGTTATCAGGTCGGACCCCATGCCCACGCTCTGCCGCAGGAAGCGGAGCACGCCGCGTCCGGTTAGATCGCTGGCGACTTTGGCAACCACTTTCCCGCCGCGTTCTACGGCGCCGATAACCGGCGTCTTCTTCGTCCCGCCCGGGCCGCTGCCCTTCGGTGTTTCGTCGTCATCGCGGCGATTAGACTTGCGCGGCTTCCCGCCTACGTAGGTTTCGTCGGCCTCGATGATGCCCTCAAGCATGATCCCGCTCTGCTTGTTCGTCATCTCGGCGCGTACCCGGACCATCATGTACCAGGCGGACTTTGCGTTTAGTTTCAAGTGCCGCGCCAGTTGCTCGGATGAGAGGCTTTTCTTGGCGTCGATTATCAGGCTGATTCCGAGGAACCACTTTTGCAGGGGAATCTTCGTCTTTGAAAAGATGGTCTTGGCCAACACGTTGAAACTGGCGTGGCAGGCGTGGCAGTTCCAGCGGCCCACGCGGTCGTTTTCGACCTTGCGGGCTACGTCGAACGAGCCGCAGTATGGGCAGTAAGCGCGATCGTCAGGCCAGCGGACGGCCTCAAGATGGGAGATACAGGATTCGTGGGTGGGGAATCGCTCGAAGACTTCAAACAGGTCCATAACAGCCCTCCTACTATGAACCTATTTTCGCCGATCATCGCTTGGAAGTCAAGCCCGTA
>JAPOVO010000480.1 GCA_026708165.1 Chloroflexota bacterium
CCACATCGTCATATCGACGAAAATTGCCTCAAATTCATAGCTGCGGACAAGCTCGCGTAGGAGGTCGCGAATGTAGTCCCGGTATGGGGAGTTGGGGCAGGCGAATCCATAGCGGCCCTGCATTATCCTGTCGTCTCCACCGGCGGGACGGACTCTCCAGTCGGGATGCTTCTCGTAGGCCCAGTTGTCCCAGATCACGTGGAAATAGCAGACCGTGTGGAGGCCGTGGCGTCGACACTCTTCCAACACCTCTCCGAAGTAATCCCGATCTCCCATGTTTGAATGCGTCTCACCAACTTTCGTGGGCCACAGACACAACCCGGCGCATGAGATCGCGTATTGCTGGTATGACTGAAAGCCGGCGTTTGCGATTGTCGCCACACACTCGACAGGATCGAAGCGACTTAGCAAGTCGGGATGCCAATCGGGAACGTGCATATCCACGAGCAGACGACGATAAACATCATTCGGCCATTTGGTCACCTGACTCATCCTCCTCCAACTTCCCCCGGTCGACTACCAGCTTCCCAGTACTTCAATGCCCTAACTTGCTTCACGGGCTCGTTCCGTAACCGGGGCCTGATTAGCCGCTCGTCTCTGCAGGATTGCTCCCCATCAACCGTTCAGCAGGACCGGCCGGAGCGGTTTCTGTACTCTTCGGCAGTCCTCTAGCGCCGCCACTCGGCAATGTTCCACAAATCGCTGTCCCAGCCGTTCAGACGAATGCCGTACAAGGTATTCAAATGGGCAGCGACTCTTCCCCGGTTTACGATCGGAATCTCCGAATAGCTCTGTACAAGAGCGTCGTTGAGTTGCTTGACAAGCGCGTCGCGTTCGGGCCCTGGCCGGGCTTGTGCCAAGCGTGAATACAGACGGTCGTATTCGAGATTGCACCAGCGGGAATTGTTGTCGCTGGCCCAGTTGTTGTCCCTTGTCTGGATGTGGGCGCATGTCTGACCGGAAAGATACTGTTGGGGATCTACGCCGGAATCTTCCGTGTACATCTGCACGTCGGCGAAGAACCTGCGGAACGACGCTTCCTTGTGAACGACTGGGTCGCCGCCAAAGAAGACTCCCGCGTCGTGGTGTACGAGAACTGTGTCAATTCCTATCTTTAGCCACCAGTCGCGAATCAGCGCCTGTGTCTCTTGCCGAATGAAGTTGGTTGTCGTTTGAAAAGTAATACGCAGAGACACTCCGTTGTATTCACGAATGCCGTCGCCGTCCGTGTCGAGGACGCCGTTTTCGTCGAGCAGCCGGTTGGCCCCTTCGATGTCCTGGGTGAGGCATGCGCCGTTTGCCGTGGAAACGTACCTCTGAGGACCGGCGATCATGTTGCAGGCGGCTTCGGCGGCGAAACCATAGAGACGTTCCGAGATGAGTCCCCGGTCGATGGCCATCGACATCGCCTGGGAAATCGGCGTAAACGTCAGGAATGGATGGGAGTTCGTTCCGCCGAGGTATTCGGAGCGATTCTCCCCAAGCGCTGGGTCTGGGTTCGTGTGATTGACTACGATCCGTTCGACCAAGCTTCCTAAGGCGTAGACAACCTTGCCTCGCCCTGCCGCTTCCAGCTCGGCCAGTGTTTCGGGGACCACCTGTATGTTCCAGGCATAGTCAGCTTCGGCGAGTTCCAAAACGGCGCGGGCCGCAGTGACGGCGTCACCTCCTCCTTTGAGGACAACACGGTCGAAATAGGCTGGCTCGCCTCGGTAGAACGGGTTGCGCTCGTATACCGCCCCGTCGCCTTCCGTGAAGCTGATGATGCGATAGGGGCCGGTACCGAGAGGGGAAGTGTTCTGCGCCGTGCAGGTCACAGCCGCTGCACCGATGCACTTGGCGAATTGGCGACTGCTCATCACTGGCGAACCTGCTCCAACGAATGCGCTGTACGGATATGACGTTGGCCCTCTAAAGGAGATTTTTACGGTGTGTATGTCAACGGATTCGACGGATTCAATATCGGCGAAGGCTCCGGCGCGAACGCAGCCCGTGTTTACGTCGATGCAGTAGCGCCACGTGAACACTACGTCGTCGGCCGTCATTACGCTGCCATCCGACCATTTCAAATCCTCTTTCAGCCTCCAGGTAATCGACGTCAAGTCAGGCGAAACACCGCCGTTTTCTAGCGTCGGCACTGAGACAGCCAGTTTGGGTACGATTCGGCCGTCAGGGGAGTAGTTGGCTAGGGGCTCCAGGGTGATTGCACTCGCATCCCGGTCCTTGAAGCCGCTCGACAGATACGGTGAGGGCACCGATGGAGCCTGCCAGTACAGGATCGTCAGGATCTTCTCATCGGCGGGCGTGACAGCCGGCGTTTCCCCCAAGACTGACCAGGCAAACAGGGAGCGCGCGTCATCGCGGTGTTCGTTCCGGCAGGCTTCTTCGGCATCATCCCCAAAGACACGCTCATAAATCCCAACGTTGTGATGGTTGCCGAGAGACATCTCGACGATGTCGTTCAGTTCGACGCATGTCGACGGCCACTGTGCGCTCGCCACCGTGGCGATAGCGACCGTTGCCAGCATCGCGGAAACAAGAGCGAGTGACAGTCTTATCCGATTGTGAGACGCCACGTTCTCAACCTCGGTAACGAGAAATCGGGCAGTTTGCTGCACGATGATACATAGTCGACGATGCTTCTATGGACTCTCTCTCGGTTGTGTCCGAGTGTTGCCATCACGCTTGCTGCCGACCTCAGGTCGCATAGTCCGGCGATGGCATTTAGATTGAAGACTAACTCAGGCTCTTCGAGGAGTGTGACAATGGCTCAACCCTGAGTGACAGCCACCCGTTCGTCGACGAAGTTGGGCATTACCTCTTCCGCGAACATCTGGATGCATCGCAGGGCCTTTCCCTGCTCAAGTCCCGCCTTGCCGAATGTGCCGCGAATGGACCTAATGCCCTTGGATCTAAGATTCTCGATCCTCTCGCTAACGACTTCGGGTGTTCCGATTAGAGGGAGCATTCCTTCCTTAAGCGCGCGTTTCGCTCCTAGCAGCCGATCCTCGTCCCGATTTGCCCAGTGCTTGAAGCCCTCGGGAATGGACCCGTCTGCGCGTCTCGGATTGCCTACCCTCCTGAAGACTTCGTTGATCTCATCTTCGAGCCCGATCAAGTCCGATTTAGCCTCTTCCATGGTCGGCGCGACGTATATGTCAATGCCAACCGCCAGATCGATGTGCTCGTGCGGATGGCCGTAGTGCTCCATCCGCTCGTGCCAAAGATCCATAACCTGAGAGATTTGCCCCATAACCGCGGTCGGTCCACCGACGATTATCTCTAGACCCAGTTTGGCCGCGTAGTCCACGCTCTCAGGACTCGTACTCACCGCGATCGTAACCGGCAGCGGCTTTTGAATCGGCTTGGGAATTACCAACAAGTCTTCGACATCGACGAACTGGCCCTTAAACGTGAGTGGACCGTCCTCCCAACACTTTCGGATGACATCCAGATATTCGCGAAACCTCGGTCTGGCCTCTTCGATGTTCGATCCCAGGCCGCGAAACTCTTGTGCCTGATATCCCGCTCCTATGCCTAGCGTGAATCTGCCGTTCGACAGGATGTCAATCGTCGCCGCTTCTTCAGCCACCATGATGGGATTGTGAAACGGCAGTACCACGACCGCACTTCCGATTCGCGCATTCTTGGTGCGCTGCGCAACGTAACCCAGCATCGACCAAATGCCGGAGATGATTCCGTGCCGGGAGAAGTGATGCTCGCCGAGCCATATCTCGTCCATTCCCAGCCTGTCCGCTAGCTCGACTTTCTCCATCACGTCGCTGATGCTTTGAGGAATGGAGACATCCGGGTGCCATCTGATGATCTCAAACTGACCGAATTTCATCTCGCGTTCCTGCGGAGACCGCTAGGCGGCGGTTATGTTCCATCATGCGTCGGCGCATACTATATCGCGGGGAAACTGGCGGAGCGGGCGGCGTTTCGGAATGGTGTGGCCGAGTGCCATGCGTCTGCACCGCATTTCAGGAGCCAACGCAAAGCTGGAGGCTGAAACCGATGCGCTTAGCCAGCAAGGTTGCCATTATCACCGGAGCCGCGAGCGGGATGGGAGCCGAAGAGGCAAGGCTGTTCGCCCGCGAGGGCTGCAGAGTAGTGATTTCCGATATCTCCGACGATTCAGGCAATCGAGTGGTCGAGGATATCCGCCAATCTGGAGGCGACGCTCGTTTTCTCCACACAGATGTGACGAGCGAGAAATCGTGGGATGCACTGATAGACGAATCGCTGGCGATATTCGGCGCGATTGACATACTTGTCAACAACGCTGGCCTCAGCGGCTCATACGTGACGGATGACGACGATCTCGATGCGTGGCACGCGCTGGTAAATGTGAACATGACGGGTGTCTATCTCGGCACGAGGGCCGTGTTGCCCGCAATGAAAGAAGCTGGCGGCGGTTCCATCGTGAACATCTCGTCTGCTTCGGGACTCTTCGGATCCACTTTTGGTCATCCTGGATACCACGCTTCGAAAGGGGGAGTTCGGATATTCACTAAGGCTATGGCGTTCAAGCATGGTCCCGATGGAATCCGCGTGAACTCGGTGCATCCTGGCTACATGCCGCCTATGAGGTCGGCCAATCCCGCGAGTAGCTCGGGAGGCCGATTGGTTGGATATACGCCGCTTCGGAGACGTGGCGAGACGGCGGATGTCGCAAACGCGGTGCTGTTCTTGGCTTCTGACGAGGCTTCGTTTATTACTGGTGCGGAGCTGGTCGTCGACGGAGGTCTGACTGCGGGCTATGGCGGCTATCCAGAATTGTCAGAGCAATGCACTCGGTAGCGGCCCATCGACAGAGGTCAGATATTGTCGACTTGTCACACTACGCCAGTTCGAGACTGGTCACGGTGCCCTGCCAAGTCACATGACTTGTACAACTCGGTTCGGCCATTGCCCTCAATCTGAGACGCGGAGATCTTTCACCGATATCGCATCAGTTTGGAGGTGTGTGCAGACGTCATGGAGAGGCAACGATGTCGATTAGAGATGGTTGGCGCGGGCGTTTCTTCGAAGATTTCGAGGTCGGCGACGTTTACCGGCATCCTCTCGGACGCACGATCACCGAGGCTGATAACACTTGGTTCACTTTGCTAACGATGAACACAAATCCGTTGCACTTCGACGCTCACTATGCGGGAAAAGGCGAGTTCGGACGTCAGTTGGTGAACTCAGCGCTCACGCTGGCCATCGTCCTCGGTCAGAGTGTGACGGACACTAGCCAGAACGCGGTAGCGAACCTCGGGTGGGACAAGGTCCGCTTGACGCACCCGGTTTACGCGGGAGATACGCTGTATTCCGAGAGTCTTGTAGTCCACAAACGCGAGTCGAATTCGCGGCCGCACGCCGGGATAGTGAAAGTCAAGACGCGCGGATTGAACCAGCACGGCGACGTTTGTATCGAGTATCTCCGCACCTTCATGGTCTACAAGGCTGATTCCGCAATTTCCGACTCCACATTTCCGACTGCAGCGACACCAATCACGGAAGGAGACGAGGACCTGGTTTGAAGCCTCTCGCGGACATCACAATCGTACCGCTCGAACAATGGGCGGCTGAGGCGTTTGGCAGGGTGCAAGAGGCTGATTTGCGAGCTGATGTCAG
>JAPOVO010000362.1 GCA_026708165.1 Chloroflexota bacterium
AAAAAATGCCGCTGCTCGGGATGACGACGGAAGAGGGAATCATCTCGAACTGGCTCGTCGAGGAAGGCGACCCGGCCACCAAGGGCGAGGTCATAGTCGCGTTCGAGACAGACAAGATCAACGCCGAGATCGAGGCCCCCGCAGACGGTGTAATCGGCGGCATCGCCGCCCGAGCCGGTGAGTCGGTGAAGGTCCAGGGAATCGTCGCATATGTTCTCGCGGAGGGCGAGGAGCTTCCCGCCGCGGAGCCCGCGGCGGAGCCGGTGAGCGAGACTGCCGCTCCGCCTCCGCCTGTCGCCCCGGCTCCTCAGCCCGTCGCGCCTCCGCCGGTAGCAGCCCCGCCCGCGCAGCCTGTACAGGCCGTCACTCAGACGGCAACGGCAGCCGCTCCGGTTGCGCAGCCAGTCGGGGGACGCATCAAGGCGTCGCCGCTGGCGAGAAGGCTAGCGGCTGAGTTCGGCGTCGATATAGCACTTCTACAAGGCTCCGGCCCCGGCGGCAGGATCGTTGCCAAAGACGTTCATGCCAGCGCCGACGGCGCCAGGGTAGCGGCCCCGGCCCCCGTTCCGGTTCCCGCCGCCGCGCCGGCCGCGGTAAGTGCCGTTCCGATTGCAGGAATGCGCAAAGTAATCGCTGACCGGATGATGCAGAGTCTGTCGACGATGGCGCAGTTGACCCTCGTCACCGAGGTCGATGCGACCCGTTTCGTCGAGCTACGGACCGATCTTGCCTCGCAACACGAGGACGCCCTCGGATTCAGGATTTCGTTCAACGACCTGCTGGCGCGAATAGTGACCAGGGCGCTCGTCGAGCATCCCCACATGAACGCCTCTCTCAGCGGAGACGAAATCGTCAATAACGAGCATGTCAACATCGGGCTTGCCGTCGAGGTCCCCGATGGCCTCGTAGTCCCGAACGTCAAGAACGCTCAGAACATGCAACTGGTAGAGCTGGCAGCCGCGTTCCGCAAGCTGATCGGGAGTGTCACGGGCGGCAACCTCGATCTCAACGATCTGAGCGGCGGCACCTTCACGATAACGAACCTCGGCGCCCTGGGGATCGACGCATTCACTCCGGTCATCAATCCGCCCGAATGCGCGATTCTCGGCGTGGGCAGGATCATCGCCAAGCCTGCGGTCGTCGACGGTGAGATTGCAGTCCGCCAGATGATGACGTTGAGTCTCACCTTCGATCATCGGCTCAACGACGGCGCTCCGGCGGCCAGGTTCTTGCAGCGCATAAGCCAGCTCATCGAGCAGCCTTATCTGCTGATCTAGCCCGGCGCACGCGACACCAGGGTGGCTTTGGGAGAGGCGCTCGTTTACCTCTTTTCGGTTACTTTGCAGGCATGTCGTGGTAGCCGCTCGACCGCTCGGATAGACTGAGCGACCCTGACTTGAGTACGGGGGCGGATTCCCGCCGCGTTCTCAGTCAATTGGCAAGGCGCGTTATGTTGGTGTGTGGAAGGACTCAAGCGCCAGGAGGTGGTCGAAATGGCATCCCAGGTCTATACGATGGAACGTCGCAGCCACTCCACGGAAACGGGATTCGTTGCGCAGATGCTCACGCTGTTCGACGAGGCGGGCTTCGAGCAACTTGTAAGACCCGGCGACGTGGTCGCAATAAAAGTGCACTGCGGCGAGTGGAACAACACGGCGTATCTTCGGCCCGTCTATGCCCGGGCCGTTGCCGACAAGGTCAAGGAGCTGGGCGGCAGGCCGTTCGTGTGCGATACGACCACGCTGACCTACGGACCGAGGGCCGCGCGGTCCATAGCGCCGGACCTCATGGTGACGGCTGAGCGGAATGGCTACAACTCTTCTACTCTGGGCTGCCCGTTCATCGTCGCCGACGGCTACAACGGCACCGACGATATACGGATTCCGATGCCCGAGGGCTACATCCTGCGCGAGGCCTACATATCCAGCGCTATTGCGCTGGCCGACTCGATGATCGTGCTCACCCACTTCAAGGGCCATCCGATGGGTGTTATCGGCGGGTCGGTCAAGAATCTGGGCATAGGCGCGCAGTCCAAGCGCGGCAAGTACAACGTGCACATGGGCGGGCATCCCACCTACGGCATCCCCGCGACGGTGGAGTTCCACCCCGAAAACGCGACGCCCGCACTCCTCGACATGATTCCCGATCTGTGTCCGCACGGCGCTCTTTCCCGGTCCAACGGGACGCTCGATTGGGACAAATCGAAGTGCCCAACCTGCCTGGGCTGCCTGGGAGCGATGGCAACGGCTGGAGTGTGGACGTGGCCGGAGGAGAACTTCCGCGCGTTCAACGCCGCGGTCGCGGATGCGTGTCTGGCGACGGTGAAGGCGCTTGACGGGAAAGTCGGGTTCCTGAACATGGCGCTGGATGTTTCGCCCAAATGCGACTGCGTCGATCATGCCGATGTGCCCATAACACCACACCTGGGCATATTCACCGGCAGCGATCCCGTCGCGCTCGACAAGGCTTGCCTGGATCGCGCGACCGAAGTCGCGGGCACGCCGGGATCGGCCGCCGACGACTGGGACGTTATGAATGAGGGCGACCACAAGTTCTCGATGGCGTCGTCAACCGTTCCGGGATCCAGCGAGGAGATTCAGCTCCACACCGGCGTCGAGATCGGTCTCGGCAGTCTCGAGTACGATCTGGTCGAGATCGACCAGACACGTGCAGGCGGCGACTTTGCCTTCACCGCCGACCGGCGGCTTATCGGAGCCAAGTACGGTCCAATGTACGCCAAGCAGAATCCGTTCCCCGAAGACCGGTTCGACGGCGCGGGGTTCGATCGTTTGGAGAACGTGGACCTCGTAAAGGTGGCCGGACCGCGCGTAACGGCGGGCTAGTAGAAACCGGAGTCGCGTAGGAGTAGGCGCGGCGAGCGCCGCGCCGGGTTTGAGGGTCGATCTAGCGCCGCCGTGGTCGCGCGCGATTGTTGTAAAGCGTTAGGAAGGATATGACAAAAGGACAGGAGCAGATCACGTCGGCGTTGAGCCATCTATCCGGCGTAGCGGGCGTGGCCTCGCTCGACGCGGACGCGCGGGAGCGGTTGGAGGGCGTAAGTGGGGACCTGCAGGCGCTGATGGAAGCAATCTTCGTCAAGAGCGCGCTGTGCGTGCCCTTCACGGCCGCGTGCAATAGGGCGGCCAAGGCGGTTGCGGCCGCCACCGCAGACGGTGGGGATGTGGGAGCGGCGATAAGCAGGCTTGAAAAGGCCGCCAAGACCGTGAGGGACAAGTCAACCGGCGCCGGCGGCGCGATAATTACCTGATCCTGCGAGAAAAGGAGTCCGCCGAATGCCGTTGACAGCCGACGTATGCGTTATCGGATCGGGCCCGGGGGGCTACGTTTGCGCCATTCGCGCAAGCCGGCTGGGGCTGAAGACGGTGGTCGTCGAACAAGGCGACCTCGGCGGCGTTTGCACCAACACCGGCTGCATTCCGACCAAGGCGCTCCTGCGAAGCGCCGAGGTCTATCACCTGGCCAGCTCGGCCAAGACTTACGGAGTGCGTGTTGACGGCGTAACCGCCGACCTGCCGGCAATAGCGAGGCGCAAGGACAGGGTCGTTTCCACGCTTTCCAGGGGGATCGGCGCGCTGCTGGCCTCGGCCGGCGTCGAAGTGGTTGCCGGACGCGGCAGACTGGTAAGTCCGGGTGTCGTCGAGGTCGATCTGAACGCGGGCGGGCCGGAGTTGGTAACCGCCCGCAACGTGGTTATTTCGACGGGTTCCTCGCCGGCGGTCCCGCCGGTGCCCGGGTTCGATCTGGCCGGCGTCATGACCAGCGACGACGCGCTTGAGCTCCAGGAGGTGCCGGGTTCGATGGTCATCGTCGGCGGAGGCGCCGTCGGGGTCGAGTGGGCCAGCTTCTTTTCCGCTCTGGGGTGCAAGGTAACGCTGGTCGAGATGCTTGACCGGCTGGTGCCCGTCGAGGACGAGGAAATCTCGGCCGCGCTGAAACGCGAGTTCACAAGGCAGCGGATATCCGTCAAGACGTCGACCGCCGTAAAGACGATTGAAGGTTCACCGGGCGAGTTTTCGGTAACGGTTACCGGCTCCGACGGCGACGAGGAGATAGAGGCCGAAGCGGTTCTCAATGCCACCGGCCGGAGCGCCAACACGAGGGATGTCGGCCTGGAGACTGCTGGAGTCAGGTTCGGCAGGACCGGCGTCGAGGTCGACGAGCATATGCGGACCAACGTCGTGGGCGTCTACGCCATAGGCGACGTGACGGGCAAAAAGCTGCTGGCGCATCTGGCCTCGCACCAGGGCATCGTCGCGGCCGAAAACATGGCCGGGAATGAAATGGAAATCGACTACGACGCCGTACCCGGTGCTACGTTTTGCGTGCCCGAGGTCGCCAGCGTCGGGCTTACCGAGGCGGAAGCGCGGGAGCAGTTCGGGGACGCGGTGATCGGAAAGTTCCCGTATATGGCGAGCGGGAGAGCGCGCGCTTTCGGGGAGCCGGAGGGTTTCCTGAAAGTCGTTGCCGATCCGCAGTACGGGGCGGTCGTGGGCATGCATATCATTGGCGCGGGCGCGTCCGACGTCATCGCAGAGGGAGTCCTGGCCATCAAGCTGGAGGCCACCCTGGACGATCTGCGCGACGTAATTCACGCTCATCCGACGTTTTCGGAGCTTGTCGGCGAGGCAGCGTGGGAAGCGATAGGGGAACCGATCAACACCTTGCCTTCAAGGCGGTAACAGCTCAAACCAAGCCTTCGCGGACGTCCGGTCGCTGTACTGAGGCGCAATATAATTCTTGACCGTCGTTCGGCCGGCTCAGACGCTGGCACAAATTGAAGTCGTCTGAGGGTGTGCTGAAGCCCCGCGCGGGTGTTTTGGGGGAGTGCCGGAATTGGTAGACGGGCATGATTTAGGATCATGTGGGCCTAGCGTCCGTGAGAGTTCGAGTCTCTCCTTCCCCACCAACGTTCACTGTCGGCAGACCTCGGAAAAGTCGGGATTGGCGCTGCGCCGTGTGATGGATTACGTTTGAATCCCCACCCTGTTTGAAGGAAGGGTCGACCGGAGTCAGGTCTGCGCCTGAGATAGGAACATCATGGAACCAGACGGGCATTTGGATCCTTCAGACGAGCCTGTGGCCAGACATGAGGTTGTGAAGCGGAAGACTTCCCAGTCGGGAGAGCCCATAGCGATCGTTGGCATGGCGTGCCGGTTCCCCGGGGCGGGAGATTTGGACGCCTTCTGGCAACTGTTGGTCGAGGGCGGGAACGCCGTGACCGAGGGGGTCCCCGGTTCCGGCGTGGGACGAGTCGGCGAGATTATCCGTGAGTCCGATGTTCAGAACGAGGCGTGCCGCTTCGGCGCCTTCGTCGACGATATCGATCAGTTTGACGCGTCGTTCTTCCGCATTTCGCCGGTCGAGGCGCAACTGCTGGATCCGCAGCAGCGGATGATGCTGGAGACGAGCTGGCAGGCTCTCGAGGACGCGGGGATCGATCCGGACCGGCTCAGGGGCAGCCGCACCGGCGTCTATACCGGGATCAGCAACGACGAGTACCGAATGCTGGTCGTGGACTCAAGCAGACCCACCGAGGCTGCCGGAAGCCTCTACGCCCTCAGCGGCACCAACCTCAACGGCACCAGCGGACGGGTCTCC
>JAPOVO010000466.1 GCA_026708165.1 Chloroflexota bacterium
CCCTCGATATGAAGATGGACTCCCCCGAAGTACCGCCGACTTCGATACCCGTCGACGTGGCGGGCCGCGACGTCGTTCTCGTCGACGACGTGCTCTACACCGGTCGGACCGTCCGCGCCGCGATGGACGCATTGAACGACCTGGGAAGACCCAACACCATCCAGCTTGCGGTGCTTGTCGACCGCGGTCACCGCGAGCTTCCTATCAGGGCCGACTACGTCGGCAAGAACCTGCCGACCGCGCGCGACGAGGAGGTGCGGGTGCGTATCAGGGAAGTAGACGGCGAAGACTCGGTCTCGCTCGCCAGGGTCGGCGCTGTGGAGGGACGTTAGGACATGCCGCTACATCGCAAGCATCTTCTCGATCTCGACGACTTCTCGCGGGACGAGATCACGCAAGTCCTCGACACCGCCGAGTCCATGTCGGAGATTCTCGACAGGCCCATCTCGCGCGTGCCCACGCTGCGCGGAAAAACAATCGTCAACATCTTCTTCGAGGCAAGCACGCGCACTCGGGTCTCGTTCGAGCTTGCAGGCAAGTATCTGAGCGCCGATGTGATAAACGTCCAGGCCTCCGGCAGCAGCGTGCAGAAGGGAGAGTCGCTCGTCGACACGCTGCGCACTATCCAGGCGCTGGGTGCCGACATGGTCGTCATGCGGCACAGCAAGTCCGGAGCGCCCTATCTCGCCGTTGAGGAGCTCGAATGCTCGGTCATCAACGCCGGCGATGGCTGGCACGCGCATCCGAGTCAGGCGCTGCTCGACTTGTTCACTGTCCGGCGTAAGCTAGGCGATCTGGAGGGCAAGAAGCTGGTCATCGTCGGCGATATCATCCACAGCCGCGTCGCAAGATCGAACATCTGGGGATTCACTCGTATGGGTGCCCGCGTCGTCTTGTGCGGCCCGGCAACGCTGCTGCCCCAGGGCTTTGAAAAAATGTCCGACGCCAACGGACTCGTCTCGATAGAGCTGGACGCCGACAAGGCGATCGACGGCGCCGACATGGTCATGGCCCTCCGCATCCAGAAAGAGCGGATGGAAGGCGGCCTGCTGCCCGACCTCAGGGAATACTCCGCCCTCTACGGAGTCAACCGCAAGCGCCTCGCCAACGCCAAGCCGGCCGTAATCGTCATGCATCCCGGACCGATGAACCAGGGCGTCGAGATATCGCCGGAAGTGGCTTACGGCCCTAACTCCATCATCGAGGAGCAGGTGGCCAGCGGACTCGCCATCCGAATGTCCATCTTCTATCTGCTGGCGGGAGGAAGATAGCTCCCGTGCGCGGCGAGACTCCCGACCTGCTCATTCGCGGCGGCAGGGTAATCGACCCCGCCTCCAACCGCGACGAAGTTTGTGACGTACTGATTCAGGACGGCCGGATCGAGTACGTCGGCTCCGGACTCGGGCTGCCCGACGGCGCTGCGGAGATTTCGGCCGAAGGTCTCGTCGTGACTCCCGGCTTCGTCGACCCCCACTGCCATTTGCGGCAACCCGGTTACGAGTACAAGGAGACCATAGCCACCGGTACGGCCGCCGCTGCCGCCGGGGGATTCACCACGGTCTGCGCAATGGCCAACACCAAGCCCCCCGTCGATACCAGGACGACGCTGGAGACTGTTCAGGAAGTCGCCTCCGCCGAAGCCGCGGTCCACGTCTACTCTCTAGCCGCCATCACAATGGGACTAAAAGGCAAGCAGCTTGTCCAGATGGGCGAGCTGAGCG
This sequence comes from Chloroflexota bacterium, assembly GCA_026708165.1. Classification (GTDB taxonomy): domain Bacteria; phylum Chloroflexota; class UBA11872; order UBA11872; family VXNJ01; genus JAPOVO01. Next base: position 1,722 of record JAPOVO010000466.1, read on the forward strand.
AGGCCGGCGCGGTCGGATTCTCCGACGACGGAATAACGCTGGCGAGTCCGGCGGTCATGCGCCACGCGCTCGAATACGCCAAGCGGTTCGACCGCCCCGTCGCCAACCACTGCGAGGACCCCGCATTGACGGGGGACGCCGCGATGAACGAAGGCCCGGTCTCAATGCGTCTCGGTCTGGCCGCGACGCCTGTCCAGGCCGAGGAAGTGATTATCGCGCGCGATCTTGCGCTCGCCGAGTTGACGGGCGGCTCATATCACGCCCTGCACGTTAGCGCCGCGCGCTCGGTGGACCTCATACGCGGCGCGAAGGAACGCGGCGTAAACGTCACCGCGGAGGTGACTCCGCACCATCTCACGCTCACCGATGAGATAGTCGCCGGACGCTGGGAGCCCATCATCGCCTCTCTGCGGCCATACGATCCGGTCACCAGGGTCAACCCGCCTCTCCGGTCGGCGGAGGACGTCCGGGCGTTGCGGGATGGGCTCGCCTCCGGCGTTATCGACTGCATTGGCACCGATCACGCCCCGCACGCCGGCCACGAGAAGCACGTTGAATACGCCGAAGCAGCACCCGGAATCTCCGGACTTGAAACCGCTTTCGGCGCGCTTATGCAGCTCGTTCACGACGGTGAGATCAGTTTGCCGCGGCTGATCGAGCGCCTGACTAGCGGGGCCGGGGTCTACCGCCTGCCCCATGGCTCTCTCGCCGTCGGCGCGGCGGGCGACGTCGTCGTGCTCGATCCTGAACGCGAGTGGGTCGTCGATGCCGCGGCTTTCAGGTCGCGGGGCAAGAACTCTCCTTATCACGGGCTGACTTTCCGCGGCAGGGTCCTCAAGACGATCTGCGACGGTCGCGTTGTGTTCGACCTGAACGAAGAGTCGGTCGAGACGGTGGGCGCGCTTGGCGTCTAAACGCCGGTCGGTCCTTTCCCTGGAGACCGGCGAGCACTTCTTCGGTTTTGGATTTGGGGCCGATTCCGCCGCCGCCGGCGAGCTTGTGTTCAATACCAGCATGACCGGCTACCAGGAAATCACAACCGACGCCTCCTACGAAGGGCAGATCGTCACCCTCACCTATCCGCTCATCAACAACTACGGGGCCAATCCGATTGATGTTGAGTCTCGGCGGCCCTGGATCGCCGGCCTGATCGTCCGTGAGCTGTCGCCGACCATCAGCAACTGGCGCGCGAGCGAGAGCTTGGGCGCCACCCTGCGCCGCGCCGGCATCCCGGGACTCTCCGGAATCGATACGCGCAAGCTCGTCCGGATCCTGCGGTCGGGGGGAGTCCGCCGGGCGGTGCTGACTAGCCTCGCCGACGGTCACGCTCCCTATACCAGCGACTTTGAATGGATAACGGGCCGCACCGAGGGCATCGAGTCGCTGCTCGGCGAGCTTACCGCCCGCGCGAAATCCGTCCTGCCGCTCTCTAGTCAAAAGCTCGTCGAAAACGTGACCACGCCCGACCGGTACGTCTTCGAAAACAACGGTTCTTGGGCGCCCTGGCCCGCCCCCCGTGTGCGTGAATCGAGACCCCGAATCGCGCTGCTCGATTGCGGCGTCAAGCAGAACATCCCCCGCTCGCTCGCGATTCGCGGATGCGAGGTCTCGGTTCTCCCCTACGCTTCGACGGCCAGCGACATAAACGCGCTCGATCCCGATGGAGTCCTGGTCGCGAACGGCCCCGGCGACCCCGAGCAGGCCGAAGCGGCCGTGACGACGATCGGCAAGCTTATCGGGCGCTACCCGCTGGCGGGCATTTGCCTGGGCCATCAGCTCCTGGGACTCGCCATCGGCGCCTCCACCAGCAGGCTCAAGTTCGGACACCGGGGCGCTAACCATCCGGTAAAAGACTTGAAGACCGGGCGCGTCCACATCACGTCCCAAAACCACGGGTTCCAGGTTGATGCCGGTTCGATTCCCGCCGATAGCGGATTTCAAGTGAGCCACGTCAACATGAACGACGGCTCGGTCGAGGGACTAGCCCACGAGTCGCTGCCCGTGTTCTCGATCCAGTACCACCCGGAAGCCTCCCCCGGCCCCCAGGACAACCAGTATCTGTTCGAGCGATTTCTCGACATGGTCGACGGGGACCCGGTTTGAAAGCCGGCGTGATTTCGTCCGTTGCGCACTTGAATCGGACAAGAACTGACCTTCAGCTGGAACGGCCGGACCCCAATGCCTGACCTCGAAAAAGTCCTCATCATCGGCTCCGGCCCCATCATCATCGGGCAGGCCGCCGAGTTCGACTACGCCGGCACGCAGGCCTGCAAAGCCATGCGCGAGGAGGGCATCACCTCCGTCCTCGTCAACTCGAACCCGGCCACGATCATGACCGACGAGGATATTGCCGACATCGTCTACATCGAACCGCTCACCGTCGAGGTCATCGAACGGATAATCGACAAGGAGCGCCCGGACGGACTGTTGCCGACCCTCGGCGGCCAGACTGGCCTCAATCTCGCCAAGGCGCTCAGCGACGCGGGCATCCTCGAAAAGTACGGCGTCCGCGTGCTTGGGACCCCCATCCATGCCATCGAGCGCGCCGAGGACAGGGACCTTTTCCGGAGCTTGATGCGGGAGATAGGCGAGCCAATCCCCGGCAGCGGCAGCGTGGGGTCGCTTCCCGAGGCCTGGGAGGTCGCGTCCGAGCTGGGCTTCCCGCTCATCATTCGCCCGGCCTACACGCTGGGGGGTACGGGCGGGGGAATCGCCCGCAACGCCGACCAGTTCGACGCGGTAGTAACCGTCGGCCTGGACACCAGCCCAATAGGACAGGTGCTCGTGGAGGAATACCTCGACGGCTGGAAAGAGGTCGAATACGAGGTCATGCGTGACGCCGCCGACAACTGCATCACTGTCTGCAACATGGAAAACTTCGACCCAATGGGCGTCCACACCGGCGACTCGGTCGTCATCGCCCCCAGCCAGACGCTGAGCGACAAGGAGTACCAGATGCTCCGCTCGGCCTCGCTGAAGATCATCAGGTCGCTCGGAATCGAGGGCGGCTGCAACATCCAGTACGGGCTGGATCCCAATTCGTTCGAATACCGCGTGATCGAGGTAAACCCCCGCGTCAGCCGCTCGTCGGCCCTGGCCTCGAAGGCCACCGGATACCCCATCGCCCGGATAGCCGCCAAGATCGCCGTCGGCAAACGGCTCGACGAGATCGCCAACCCGATCACCCGCGAGACGACCGCCGCCTTCGAGCCCGCGCTCGACTACGTGGTGCTCAAGATTCCCAGATGGCCCTTCGACAAGTTTCCCGCTGGCGACCGTGGCCTCGGCACCCAGATGAAAGCCACCGGCGAGGTGATGGCCATCGAGCGCACGGTAGAGGCCGCCCTCAACAAGGCCGTACGGGGCATGGAGCTCGGCGGCCGCACCCTGCTCTGGCAGGACGCCTCCTGGTCAGACGAGTTGATGGCCTGGCGGCTGGTCGAAAACCCCAACGACCAGCGCCTCTGGGCCATCATGGCCGTTCTGCGCCTGGGCGCGTCGCCGGAAGAGATATCCCGCCGCTCCGGCATAGACGTGTTCTTTCTCGAAAAAATGGCCAATATCTACCGCATGGAGCTGCGGCTGCTGGAAGAGCCGCTCGACGCCGGCCTGATGTGGGAGGCCAAGCGCCTGGGGTTCTCCGACGCGATGATCGGCGAGCTGAGCGGCGAGCTTCCAATGCGCGTCCGCGAGATGCGCGCCAACTGGGGAATGCGTCCTACGTACAAGATCGTGGACACCTGCGCCGCCGAGTTCGAAGCCTATACGCCTTACTACTACAGCGCCTACGAGATGGAGAACGAGGCCGAGGCTTCGGACCGCCCCGCCGCCGTCGTGATCGGGTCGGGACCCATCCGAATCGGCCAGGGCATCGAGTTCGACTACTGCTG
>JAPOVO010000183.1 GCA_026708165.1 Chloroflexota bacterium
GGGATGGCGGCGGGCGAGGGCAAGGGGGTCGGACAGGGAGGGCTCGCGCGTGCGACGAGCGAGGGGAACAGGACAAGCTCCGCCATGATCGTCGCTCGCACGACGGGCGGGTCGGCACCTACCAGGACGGCGTAGACCGGCAGCAGCGCCATTACGACGAAAATCGCCCTGCGTCCGAGCAAGACGCCAGCGAGACGCCGGATCACTATCGCCAGCAGCGTGACGTTGTAGCCGGAAATGGCTATCAGGTGGGTCAGGCCGGCGGCGTTCATGTCGTTCATGAGGGGGCGGGGGATTTCGGACCGTATTCCGAGCAGAATCGCCGAGAGCAGCGCCGAGTGAGGTTCGGGAAGCGCCAGCTTGATGGCTTGGTCGACGCGATTGCGGACTTCGGCCAGCAGGCCGGTCGCGCCGCCGCCGGAGCCGGGACGGATCTCGACGACGGGGCGGTCGATCCGGCCTATGGGGAATCGCCTGGGATCGGAGGGTGGCGGGTCGTACAGCCGGAGTATCCCGCTTACATCCAGATCCTGTCCTTCGGAGTACAGGGGAGAAAAAGAGAAGACGTCGACTCTTCCGCCGACGGCACGCAAACTGTCGGAGCCAGCGTAAACCGGGTCGGCTGAACGGATATCGAGTGTTAGCGGCCGGCGCTTTTCGAGATCGGGAGGACGGACTATGCGCCCGGCGACGCGGACCTCGATACCCTGCTCGAAGGTATCGATAGAGGGCGGCTGTGCGGACTGGTGAGTTGCGGCCCGGACCATCCCGAGTCCGAACGCCAGGAGCACGAGCGCGGCTACCGTCGCCTTGGGCCGCCTCCACAGCCCGAGCACGAGGGCGACGAGCGCCAGCACCGGAACTATTCCCAGCGACGGCCCCCAGCGGAGCATCGCGGCCACGCCGGCCATCAGCCCGGCGGCCAGAAGCAGTTGCATTAAGGCATCTGTGATCTACCGGCCGCGGCTCGGATCGAAATCAGCGGAATAGTACGTGGTCTTTGATCTTTTCGACCTGGCTTCGGTTGAGGCCGGCGGCCAGCAGGTCGTCGAGCGACCTGAACGGGCCGTTGAGCCTTCGATAGGCGATCAGCTTTTCGGCGCTGACGGGGCCGATGCCATCCAGCGTCGTAATCTCGTCCAGCTCGGCCCGGTTGAGGTCGATCTTGGCTGATTCGCCCGAGACGCCGCCCTGCTCGGGAACGTGAACCTGCTGCTCGTCGACCAGCAGGACGGCGAGATTTATCTGGTCGAGGTCGGCGTTGGCGGCGGCGCCTCCGGCAAGCTCCAGCGCCTGCTCCACCCTGTCGCCCTGCCGGAACTCGTATACGCCCGGCTCCTTGACCGCGCCGGAGACGTAGACCTTGCGCGGGAGGGCGGCTTCCTGCTCAGGCGTGGAGGTGTACGCGGGAGGGTCGGCCGGGCCGGTTGCGAGCTGGGCGATCTGAAGGCCGATTATCGTGACGAGCAATATCCCGAACAGCGGCAGCTTGTGCCTTTCGAACCATTCCGCGGGCACTATGCGGCATCTCTACTTCCCGACTCTCAGTGATTCGATTATGACGGCCCGGTGTCCAGGCACCTTCCGAGCCGTGACGGCTCGACGCTGCTGACCGCAGGCGGTTCGACGTCGTGCACCGCGAACCCGCCTAGCGGTCGGGGAACGAATGGCCTGACGGACCGCCGGTAACGGTAGACTCGCAACCGTGATTACGGTCGGTCTTGTTGGCATCCGTGGGTCGGGCCGGACAGAGATTGTAGAGCTTCTGGCATCCGGCGCGAGCTTTTCGGCGAGCCGGGGACGCATCGACCAGCTTATCAACCAGGTGACGCCGCCAGACGAGCGGCTGGAGAACCTGGGTTCGCTGCTGGACGTGAAGGAGACGACGCCGGCCGCGTTCACGCTGATCGACTACGCGTCGGTGGGTTTCGGCGAGGCGGGCGACCGGCAGGCGGAATGGATAAGCGCGGTGCGCACTGCGAACGTGCTCGCACCGGTGATCCCGTGCTTTCTCGACGGCGACGGTCCCGAATCGGTCGGGGCGCGGCTGGAAGAGGTCTCCTCCGAGCTGATCGTCGCCGACCTGCTGGTGGTGGAATCGCGGCTCAAGCGGCTGGTGACGGAAATCAGGCGCGCGCCGAGAGCCGAGCGCGCCGGACTGGAGCGCGAGCAGGCGCTGCTGGTCTCGCTGCAAGCGGGACTCGACGCGGGAAAGCACGCGCGCGCGGTAGAGGTAAGCGACCAGGACAGGCCGCTGATGGCCGGGTTCGGCTTTCTGACTCTCAAACCGGCGGTCGTCCTGATAAACACGGGTGAAGACGCGGCGGCGGACTGGGACCGACTGGTGGAGACCGCAAACAAGACCTGGCCTTATCCGCATACGGCCGCCGCGGCGGTCTCGGCGCAGATCGAGGCAGAGGCTGCACAGCTCGACTCCGACGACCGCCGGGAGCTGCTGGAGTCGTACGGCATAGACGGGAGCGCGGTCGGAAGGGTCAGCCGGGCTGTCTACGAAGCCACGTCAACGTCAACCGCGTACACATGGAACGCCTCGCAGGTGCAGGCGTGGCCCGTCCCCACAGGGACGAGCGCGGTCGGGTTCGCCGAGATGATTCACAGCGACATCGCGCGGGGATTCATCAGCGCCGAGACGGTCTCATACGACGAACTGACAGAGGCGGGCGGATACCCGGAGGCGAGACGCCAGGGTCTGGTGAGGAAAGAAGGCCGCGACTACGTGGTCAAGGACGGAGACATCGTGCAGGTCCTGTTTTCGCGTTAGGGAGTCGGCGGGCTACGCGGGCTCCGGATGGGCCAAGCCGACGAGCCGGTCGATGGAACCGACTCCGCTGTTGCGCAGGTAGGCTTCGATTCCGTCGACGACTTCCAGCGCGGCTGTCGGTCTGACGAAGCTGGCGGTCCCCACCTGCACGGCGGACGCTCCGGCGAGGATGTATTCGAGCGCGTCGTCGGCGCTTGCGATACCCCCCGCGCCGATGATGGGGATATCCACTTCAGGCCACGCCTGGTAGACGAGGCGAACTCCGACGGGGCGCACCGCCGGGCCGGACAGACCGGCGAACGTAGCGCCGATGAACGGGCGGCGATTGTGAACGTCGATCTTCATTCCCAGGATCGTGTTCATGATCGTCAGGGCGTGGGCCCCGGCTTGCTGGGCGGCCACGGCCAGCGGACGGATGTCGGTGACGTTGGGGGAGAGCTTGACGATCAGCGGCAGGCTAGTCGCTTCGAGGATTGCGCGGGTGGCAAGCGTGAGCAAACCGGGATCGGTGGCGAACTCCATGCCGTCCCCGACGTTGGGGCAGGAGAAATTGGCCTCGATAGCCGAGACGCCGGGATAGCCCTCCAGCGCCACCGCGAGGTCCCTGAACTCCGAGGCCGAGCCGCCCGCGACGCTGACGATGACCGGCATCCCCAGCGATTCCCAGGCCCTGCCCTCGCCGGTCAGCAAGCCCTCGATGCCGGGGTTGGGTAGTCCCATGGAGTTGAGCATCCCCGAGGGTGTCTCGACCGACCTGGGAGTTGGGTTTCCCTCGCGCCAGTGGGGAGTAACCGTCTTAGTAACTATGGCCCCCAGCTTCGTGAGGTCAAAGAACCGCGATAAGTCGTCTCCAAAGCCTGAAGTTCCAGAGGCGGTCATCACGGGATTCTTGAGAATCAGCTCCGCCGGATGAGTAGGTGCAATACTCACTCCGGTAACGGTGCCATTACAATAGTCACCGTAGCGGAGGAGTGTTGGACTCGGATCAGTTACGGGAACTCTGGACGGTACACGCAGCGACATCTTTTATCTCGTCACTTTGGGGGAGCACACAACATGTGGTAGATACACACATAATTGACGTGTAAACCACGATATATCGTGCATGCTATGCATGAAGCGTTTGGCGCACGGGCGTTATGTTAACATCAGCCTCCGTGGGATCAAAAAGCACTAAGCACCAGAGGTTGCTTAGGGTGTGGGTTTAATCATAGCGGTCGCCAACCAAAAGGGGGGTGTGGGCAAGACCACAACTACCGCCAATCTTGGGGCCGGACTGGCTTTGCGGGGCTACCGCGTACTCCTCATCGACATGGACCCGCAAGCAAACCTTACGGCCACGTTCGGACTCGAACGCAACGTCGAGAAGACCATAGGCGACGCCTTGATGGATCGAAGCGCCGACCCGCCGATCTTGCGCGTCGCGGACCTCATGGGGGTTGAGATCGACGTTATGCCCTCGGACTTGAACATGGCGTCGATCGAGACGAGCCTGGCCAACAAGGTTGGGCGCGACAGCAGGCTTCGCGATCAACTCAGCAAGGTCGTTTCGGATTACGACTTCATTCTTATCGATACCCCGCCTTCGCTTGGACTGCTGACGGTCAACGCCCTGGTCGGAGCCGACTGGGTGATAATCCCGACCGAGGCGCGGTTCTTCTCTCTGCAGGGCCTCGAAATGCTGGACGAGAGCATCAGCGAGGTCCTCTACCTCAACCCGAAGCTAAAAATCCTGGGGATTGTTTTGAGCAAATTCGACCGGCGGCTGCGTGAAGAGAGCAGCGTAAACACGTTTCTGCGTGACAAGTGGGGACAGGCAGTTTTTGAGACTCCGGTCCCGGTCAACAGCAAGATTTTGGAGGCGTCCAGCGCCGGAGTTTCGGTGTACGCGTACAAGGGCGCCAAGAAGGCCAGAGGTGTATACGACGCATTGGTAGAGGAGGTCGTAGCGCGTGCCTGAGAAGAGAGGCGCTCCGTTCGATCCGCGCCGGCTGGGTGACCGTCGCCGTCCGGAAAACGTAGTGGGAAACATGTTTATAGGGGACCACGTGGCGAGGGAAGGATTTACCGAAATCCGGGTCTTTGGGGTCGGCGGAGCCGGCAACAACGCGATCAACCGCATGGTCGACGCCGGGTTGTCAGGCGTCGATTTCGTAGCGGTGAACAGCGACGCGCAAGACCTCGCCCGGTGCAGCGCGACTCACAAGGTAGCTATCGGCGACCGCACGGTTCGCCGCCTCGGAGCGGGGGGCGACCCCTTGCTCGGGGAACGCGCGGCGATGGAAAGTCAGTCCGATCTGGAAGCGGCGGTGGCCGGGGCGGAGATGGTCTTCGTCACAGCCGGAATGGGGGGCGGGACCGGCACGGGCGCCGCGCCTGTGATAGCAGAACTCGCGATGGAAGCCGGGGCCTTGACGGTGGCCATCGTGACCACGCCCTTTATGTTCGAAGGGTCTCGCCGGCGGACCAACGCCGAGATGGGAGTCGAAGCGCTGGCCGCGAACGTCGACGCTATCGTCGTCGTCAACAACGACCGGCTTCTCGGCACCGTACACAAAAAGACGACCATGGCCGACGCGTTCGTACAAGCCGACGGCATGCTGCTAAGCGGCGTGCGCGGAGTGACGGACCTGATAACCAACGTCGGTCTGGTCAACGTTGATTTCGCGGACATAAGGAGCATCGTCAAAAACGCCGGATCGGCGCTGCTCGGCGTCGGATCGGCCTCGGGCGAATCGCGAGCCAGCACGGCTCTGGAAGAGGCGATCCGGTCACCGCTGATCGAGACGACGCTCGACGG
>JAPOVO010000482.1 GCA_026708165.1 Chloroflexota bacterium
CACCCCTTTCCGCACACTATCCACATCCGTGCCGCAAATTCGCATTTGTCGGCATATTGCCGCCGATCGATCCAACATATACCTGACCTTTCCGCCTGATGCATGCAACGACAGTTACCCGCAGCACCTTCCCCTTTACCATTAGCATCACTTGTTCAAATGTGGCCTCGCGCCGACCCGAGTCGTTCCCGCGGTCCGTCACGGACGGTATCAACACCTCGCGAACTGATCTCCGGTGCGGACTCGCCATCCATCGGCGTTTCGCCAAGCGTACGACGGTGGTCCTACCCTGTGCCTTGGTGCGGCCACAGGTGTCGGGCGCCAATATTTCCGGTCTGCGGACACCTGTTTCTGCACAAAAAATATCGTCGACGAATTTTCTGCTTTTTTGCAATTCACAGGTATAGCAACCATTGAAATCCCCATCATCCGTTAATTATCATAATTGCCCACCAATGTTAAGACTCCAAATTGAACGTCCTGCGAGAGTTTGGTCTTCGTGATCGATCAAGGTACTTGGGCAGCCGCGTTGGGCCGTCTGCAAGTAGAGATGAGCAGCGGCCAATTCGCCGCTTGGCTCCAGCAAAGCACCTTTGTCGAGGGAGGCAATGCCTCCCTTGTAGTGGGTTTCCCAAACGCGTTCGCCAAGGAGACCGTCGACCGCAATTTCCGCCCCATGGTCAAGGGAGTCGTCGACCAAATTGCCGATTGTGATGTAGGCCTTACGTTTGTAATCAATGCTGATGGCGGGCCGGTGTTCCCATCGGGCACTGGTGCCTCACATCCGCGCCCGCCCGCAACAGGCCATCCTCCGGTCACGCCGGTTTCCAGTCAACCAGCCCCGCTCCAGCCCCGCTACACGTTCGGCAACTTCGTCGCCGGCGAGGGCAGCAGGCTGGCTTACGCCGCAGCCAAGCGGGCTTGCGAGGCCCCCGGTGGGTCATGTAATCCACTCTTCATCCACGGGGGCGTCGGTCTGGGTAAGACGCACCTGCTCAGGGCTGTCGGCCACGGGATCCACGAGCGGTACCCTTCGCTAGCGGTCCGATTCGTCACCTCTGAGGACTTCACTCACGAATTGGTTACAGCCATCCGGGCTGGCAACACGTCCGCTTTCCGGGCGCGTTACCGGTCTGCCGATGTACTTCTCATGGACGACGTTCAGCTCATAGCGGGGCGCGAATCGACACAGCAGGAAGTTTTCCATACGTTCGACTCGTTATATTCGGCCGGTAAACAGATCGTGCTGACAAGCGACCGGCCGCCGCAGACCATTCGCCCCCTGTCCGACCGGCTGATTACGCGTTTCGCCTGGGGCCTCGTCGCCGACATTCAGCCACCAGACTTCGAGACCCGCTTGGCCATACTCCGATCGAAGGCAGACGGAGTGCATGCCGACGTTCCATCACCAGTCATCGAGCTCTTGGCGTCGTCCGTGACCGACAATGTCAGGAATCTTGAGGGAGCTCTTACCCGCGTTCTCTTCTTCGCACAATGCAACAACCTCAAGCTTTCCGTAGCCACCACAGAGAAGGCATTACGTCACACTGGCTATCAAGCATCTCCACAACCGGCAACCCTACTGTCCGTAACGAACGCGGTCTGCAGGCACTTCAACGTCACTAAGGAGGAGATAGCCGGGCGCAGCCGTGCTGCCCGCCTCACCCGGCCCCGCCACATCGCCATGTACCTTATGCGTGAGGAGACCAACCACTCTCTGCCAGCGATTGGTGCTGAACTTGGCGGCAGAGACCACACTACGATCCTCCACGGCATACGCAAAATCACTCGTGAACTTCCTAAGGACTCCAAGCTCCAGGTCGCAATCGATTCGATTCGCATTCTGCTTCAGCAAGCGGCTCCTCACCTCAGCTAGCCGGTTTCCCCGCCCACCCAAGCCCCTCTACAGCATTACTCCGAACATATCCACGCATATTCCTTGCTGAGTTACAGGCTTCACACGAGCGTTTTCTACATATCAACAGGACCAACTACTACTCCGACTATTCTTTGATGAGATATACATACAGAAGCAGGAGACACCAGGGAGTAACTTCCTAGCCATGAGGCGCGGTGGGGCTGGACACTAGCAAGCAATCCATCCGGGAAATGCCAGCAGGTGCCGATGAGCCGCTGGAGACGACGGTCGTGGCTGTCGCTAATCAAAAAGGCGGGGTCGGCAAGACGGCGACCGCTGTGAATGTCGCCGCGGGGCTTGCCAATTTGGCAATGCAGACATTGCTGGTTGATCTGGATCCTCAGGGAAATGCGACTAGCGCTTTAGGGTTGCCGCTCAGAAGGCTTGGAGCGTACGAGCTACTAAATGGAAAGAGCTCGCTCGGAGATGCCACGGTCGAATCTGGCCGCGAGCGGCTCAATCTGATGCCAGCCTGCGAGGACATGGCCGCGCTGGAACTGGAGGTTGGGGGGGAGCCGGACCGGAACGAGCGTCTGCGCAAGTGTCTGGCCGCCGCAACGGGGGCCTATCGCTACGTCGTACTCGACTGTCCGCCGACTCTCGCGCTCCTGACGATTAACGGGCTAATGGCAGCCAACGAGGTGCTGGTACCCGTGCAATGCGAGTATCTGGCGCTGGAGGGGTTGGTACGGTTCGTAACGACCTTGGATACGGTTAGTGAGATCCGTGGTGAAGGGCCGCTGAGGCGGCGTTATCTTATGACGATGTACGACCGTCGGACGAGATTGTCGCGGGAAGTGGTGGAGGACATGCGGGGGCATTTTGGGCATGAGGTAGTACGATCTGTCATCCCCAGGTCGGTGCGGCTGGCGGAGGCCCCTGGATTCGGAAGAACTATCTTCGAGCACGATCCTGGTGGGGCGGCCGCTTCAGCGTATAGAACGTTGTGCAAGGAGATTTGTGGTGCGACCGAGGCATAGCGGTGCTTTGGGCAGGGGGCTGGAGGCTCTGTTGCCGAAGCGTGGGGTCAGGTTGGTTGAGGCAAAGCTGTCGAGTATCAGACCTGGCCGTCATCAGCCGAGAGTCGAGATGAACGCGGCGCGGCTGGACGAACTCACCGACTCAATTCGTCGGCACGGGGTTCTACAGCCGCTTGTTGTGACGGAGGAGAGTGATGGAACCGGCACTTGGTACGAGTTAGTGGCCGGCGAGCGCCGCTGGCGGGCCGCCAAGGCCGCCGCGCTCGATACGGTTCCGGTGATCGTCAAGACCGTCGATGAGGTGTCGCGGCTGCAAATAGGACTTGTGGAGAACCTGCAACGAGAAGACCTGGGAGCGACGGAGCGCGCTAATGCGTACTCGGTACTAGTCAGAGAGTTCGGCATGACCCAGGAGGAGATTGCACGGGCCGTTGGCAAGAGTAGGCCGTCGGTTGCTAACACGTTACGGTTGCTCGAACTACCTGGTGAAGCCCGTGAGGCTCTGCAGCAGCAACGAATATCTGAGGGCCACGCTCGGGCTCTGCTGTCCGTTCGGAACCCCGAAAGGCAAATCGAACTCCTGAGGGCGATTTTGGAGGATGGACTGACCGTGCGAGAGGCGGAGCTAGCTGCCAGGGCGAGCGGCGCCCCGATAGGCGACGAGTCGAATGTTGACCGTACCGACCTGGAAGGTCGGTTGAGGAGCAAGCTTGGGACTAAAGTGCAGCTGATGGGGAGTCGTGGAAGCGGGCGGATGGTGATTCACTACTACAGTCGGGAGGAACTAGAGACGCTTGTGGATGTACTGCTTGGCGAGGAGGTTGTTTCACGTGAAACAACCTGACGTAAGCGGTTAAAGCGCATGGCTCACGCTGGTCGCAGGAAACTCTCCCGGAGGCAGCGCAAGCGGGCCGGACTAGGCCGCGGTCGGTCGCGGCCTACGCCTGATGAGGCCATCGCCCGAGCTCTGCGACAGGCTCCTGAATCAGACCGCGCGACCGGAGTTGCATCCATCTCTCCCCCTGAAGCTCCGCCAACCGCATCCGCTGAGTCACAGGCCCTCGGTGACCTGTCATACGTCCCGGCGGATATGCGCCGCATCGCCATACTGGCGGTCATAATGTTTGTGTTGTTGGCGGTCGTTGCGGTGGTCTTGGGTGCTGGCTCCCAATGGATCAGCTTCTGAATCTCGAACCTGATGCGTGGCACGGATATGGAAACCCGCAATCGCATAGCCCGAAACTACGATCGCAGGGCGCAAGACTTCGGCGGTAGGAGTGATGACGACTTCCCGCAGCTTGGCTGGATTATGAATGCGCGGGAGACCCTGCTCGACGTCGGCTGCGGTGCCGGCGGATCGCTACGGAGGTTTATGCAACACCACGGCTCTGCCTCTAGGGCTGTAGGCCTCGATATTTCCCCAGGCATGTTGCGGCGGGCCGCGGAGGATACCGATCTGGCTCTGAATGCGGGCGGGGTTCGCTGGATTCTCGGAGATGCCGAAAGCCTGCCATTCACTTCCGAGTCGTTCGACGTGGTGATCAGCGTTAACTCACTCAGCCATTTGAGTAGCCTGGATCGGGCTATGCGGAATCAGCACCGTGTTTTGCGGCGTGGCGGGCGTCTGGCGATGAAGTTTCGGGGCGATCTGACTCTTGAGCGTCCAGTCGAACGAGCGATGCGTGATGCGCTCGCGCAAGAGTTGTCCGCCGACCGGCTTCGACCCATTCTTGATATGTATCGACCTTCGTCCGCCGAGGGTGCCCGGCAGTCGACAGTGGCTGCGGGATTCGGCGATGTTGAGATTCTCACCAGTCGGCGAGACTGGGTCTCCGACCCGCAGGAGTTGATCCAGCGATTTCCCGAGATAGCAGGCTATATGCTCGAGCCGCTCACCCATGGCGAGCGCGAGCGGGTTCTGGGGCAATTCCGGCGAAACGTGCTCGAAGCGTCAGGGGGTGACGGACTGCCGGAATTCGGTTACAGCGTGACCGTTTTGGCGACCAAGCCTAGCTAAAGCCAATCGAGCCTGGTCCATCCGCCAACTAGGCGCTGCCGAAATACCGGTTGTATACGATCAGAGTGCTCTTCCTATGGTGTGGCGGATCAGGGGTTTCAACGACAGCTTCGATTGCTTGATTATTGGGATCCGTGGCGAGAATCGCCCCTGACCGATGTCCGGGGAGCTCGTTCAGCGAGTTAGTTCGAAAGTGAGGCGGCAAACGGGCGCTATAAGCGGGATGCTTGTCGATTTTGCGGTCGCGTGCTTGCGGGCCATGCCGTTACGGCCGAAGATGATCTTTGCCTCGCTGGTTGGACGCATGCTGTTCCTGCTCTGGCGCTCGCGACGGGCCGATGCGATCTACTGGTCATCGCGTGCCATTGGATTGCCCCTGGACGATCCGGAGACGGTGGCGACGGCTCGGCGCAGTTTCGCCAACTTCGCCAAATTCTCGATGGACTTCGTTGACAGTGCGGTCTTGCCACCGCGCCAGCGTGTTGCGGCCAAGTTGCGACGGATGGAAAACAAGCAGGTGCTTGAGAACGCTGCCAAAGATCCGCGGGGCTGTCTGCTGGTCAGCGCGCACATTTGCAACTGGGGGCTACTCGGTTCGTGGGTCTCCCTGCTCGGACGCGATCTTTATGTCGTCGCGCTGCCGCTA
>JAPOVO010000075.1 GCA_026708165.1 Chloroflexota bacterium
CTCCACGTCGGACGGCAGTGATAACGGGGCTATCTCAGTCTGCTGTGCCGTTCTAAGACCTGCTTTCGGCCAAGCCTTGCAACACCTTATCCGCGGCTTTCGCCTGGTCGGAATCGGGGTCGCGTTGAATCGCGCGCCTGAGATGCAGCGCGGCCCGTTCGTCGCCCTCGCCGGCGAGCACGAGCGCCTCGGCGAAGCCCTTTTCGGAATAGCTCGTATCCTGAGGGACTATCTCGAGGTCAAGCTTCTTCCAGTAATACTGAAGATCGGTCGACTCCCATCCCTGGTAGATCTGCTCCCAGGTGAGCGGGCTATGGGTGCTGAGATGCGGGGTCAGCATTTGCTCGGCGATGGGAATTCCGAAAGCCTGATAGCGATTATCCAGCGATACCCGCAAACGGTCCTCGGTTACGTTCGGGAGAGCCTGATGCAGCGTAAGGCTGTGGAATATGAGGGCGTCGCCCATTTCGTAGTCCGTGGTTACCCAATCTCCCTCTTGCTCGTCGGTATCGACGGTCAAGCTGCCGGCCCCGAGGGAGAAATGGTGATCCAGGACCGTGTTGCGCTTGTGGGAACCCGGCAGAACGGCCAGCCCGCCCAGCGCTATCGGGCAGTCGCCGACCGGAGACCAGCAGGTATAGGTGTCATACGAACCCTGGAAATGCACGAAGTCCTGATGCACGGGCGTGGTGTCCTGGATGAATTTCGGGAACCACAGGCGCGCGATCTTCATGGGATGCGGCAATACCGCGCCGCCGACGATCTTCTCTATAACGTTCACGACCGAGGGCCAGTGCCCCGACCGGTGAAACGACTCCAGACGGTACGCGTGGTGGTACCCCTCCGCGTATTCAATATCTCCTTCAGCGCAGCGGCGGGAAACGTCAGCGACGCCGTCGATCAGCTCAGCGTCGCGCCGGATCCACCCCTGGTCGCGAAGCACCGCCAGAATCTCCAGCCGCAAGGCGCGCAACATTTCCGGATCGTGAAGCCTTCGAAAGAAGAGATAGCCGTCCTCACGGATGCGGCTACGCAGTTCTTCGGCATCGTCGATGGCGTCGTTCGAGGTCCGAAATTCCTTGAGTTCGGTGGCCATTTGCTTGCGAATCCAATTCAAATCGGGAGCCGCCGTAGTCTAGCCCTACGGTGTCTGGCGCTCCTCGGTGATCCCCGCCGCTTATTAGAACAGACATTGACACGCGCAAACTACTTACCCAATGGGTTCCGCAACAAGTAGACTTAGGCTAGAATGACGGCAATGGGCGGGGCATCTGGTGGCTTAAGGAGGACACCCAACACCCCGCCCACTTGGGTTATCCTACCCGTCCAATGGCCGCTGCACCATTAAACAGTCCAACGAGCGTCATTTACACGCTCGACAATCTCAAGGTCCTACGCGGCCTCAATTCGCAGTGCATCGACCTTATATACCTAGACCCACCGTTCAACACGGGTAAGCAGTGGTACAACCCAATCGGCGAAGGTGGCAGCGATGTCGGCTTTAACGATATCTGGGGATGGGACCGCATCACCGGCGAGACGCTGGAGCAAACAATTGCTCGCCAATGGGAAGAGGAACGGGACTACGCCGGAACTGCCGTCCGCGAAGTGGTCGAAGCGGCTGTCTCGGCTCACGATCCGACGATGGGCAGCTATTGCGCGTGGATGGCTCCGCGTCTCATCGAAATGCAGCGCGTCCTCAAAGACACAGGCTCTATCTACCTGCATTGCGACCCGTTCGCCAGTCACTATCTCAAGCTGCTGATGGACGCGATCTTTGGTCAAGAGCACTTCAGGAATGAGATCGTATGGAAGCGCAGAACCGGCTCCCTCACCACTACCGGACGCCCCCTCAGATTCGGAGCCATAACCGACTCGATTTTGTTTTATGCCCGCAGTAATTCAGCGCCATTCGCTCGCCAATACAGCCTGAACGATCCACAATATCAGCAATATATCGAGAAGCACTTTCGACACCGTGACGACAATGGCCGCCGCTATCGAATTGACAACCTAGCCAGCCCATCGCCGCGTCCGAACTTGGTTTATGCCTACAAGGGCTACGAGCCGCCCGCGAATGGTTGGGCTATCTCGCGTGAAAAGATGGAGCAATGGGATCGTGAAGGGCGGCTCCATTTTCCGAACAAGCCATCAGGACGGATTCAACGCCGCCGTTATAAGGAC
Organism: Chloroflexota bacterium; assembly: GCA_026708165.1. Lineage (GTDB taxonomy): Bacteria > Chloroflexota > UBA11872 > UBA11872 > VXNJ01 > JAPOVO01. Next base: position 2,185 of record JAPOVO010000075.1, read on the forward strand.
GAATTGCGAGGGAAGCTGGTTCAGAGTCTTTGGGCTGACATTCCCGCCATCAATTTTCACGCAAAGGAGCGGCTCGGCTACCCGACACAAAAGCCGCTGGCTTTGCTAGACCGCATCATCGCCGCCAGTTCCAACGACGGGGATATCGTTCTAGACCCGTTCGCGGGCTGCGCTACGGCCTGCATCGCCGCTCAAAAGCTAGGCCGCCGCTGGATCGGCATTGACGTGGAGCCGCAAGCCGTGAAGCTATGCCGAATGCGCCTAATCAACGAGTTGGGATTCGAGGGAATCACGGAGGAATTGACCGTCCCGCCAGAGAGAAACGACGTGCGGCAGTTGGAGCTTATCCCGCGTAATCGTGCTCTACGGCTCGAATTGTGGCAACGAATGCAGAAGGCTCAAGGCACCGATAATCCGCCCTGCCGTGGCTGTGGACGCGCCCCTGGCGTCGATTACATGGAAGTCGATCACATCATCCCCCGAAGTAGGGGGGGGGAGCACACGTGGGGCAACGTGCAGTTGCTATGCGGCCCTTGCAATCGCTCGAAAGGTAACAGGCCGTGGGCAACGTGGCGGCGACAATCGCCGCAGACTCTCGCGCCGCGTTAGGCGAAGCAGCCCAAAACGGCACGAACGCGAGAACCGCCGCAAAACCGGCCCTCGCGTTCGCCATCTTTACGGGGAGAATGAAGTAGGAAGGACCTACCGGGCCCTCAGAAAGCCACGGTCGGCTGCTAACCCAGTCGTTGCGGTTCGAGTCCGCCGTTCTCCGTTCTCTCCGGTACAGGATAAGACCTGACGACTGATTCTAGCCTAGGCGAAACACCCTCGGAAGAACTGGCCGAATCCGCCGTCCGTTTCGTGGCGGTTGTTGTACTTCCAGCACGCCTCGCCGACGTACAGCGGCGTGTAGTGCTTGTTGTAGTGGTGGTGAGTCCCGTACCACGCGCGCTTTAGCAGGCTCCAAAATCCCTCGATTGTGTTGGTGTGGAGATCGCCGTCAACGTAGCGTTCCGAGTGGTTGATCGTGTAGTGGTAGAAGACACCCCGCGCCGCGCGGTACGCGCCGTACTCGTCGGTGATTAGGTCGGAGTCCATGTAAACGGCCTTGCGCAGGAAGCGCATAACACCGCGTCCGGTAAGGTCGCTGGCGACTTCGGCCACGACTTTGCCGCCGCGCTCAACTGCCCCGATAACGGCCTGCTTGCGACTACTACCGCGTCCGCGCGGGGTATCGTTGTCATCGTCTTCGCGCTTGTTGCGTTTGCGGGGCTTGCCGCCAACAAACGTCTCGTCGGCCTCGACGATGCCCTCTAGGAGAATGTCGCTCTGCTTGTTGGTCATTTCGGCGCGGATTCTCTGGAGCATGAACCAGGCGGATTTTTGATTCAGTTCAAGGTCCCGGCTCAGCTGGTAGCTGGATACCGACTTCTTGGCGTTTACGACGATGGCGATGCCGAGGAACCATTTCTGAAGCGGGATTTTCGTCTTGGCGAAGATCGTCTTCGATAGCACGTTGAAGCTGCCCTTGCAGTCGTGGCAATTCCACCGGCCAACAAGATCGTTCTCGGCTTTGCGGGCTACGTCGAACGAGCCGCAGAGCGGGCAGTAGGCTTTGGGAGTGAAGCGGATGGATTCGAGGAAGTCGATGCATGACTTCTGATCGGGGTACTGGCGGAAAACTTGAATCAGGTTCATCGGGTGTCCTCCTTAAGACACCCGTATTGTCTCAAAGATCGCCTAAGAAGTCAAGCCTAAGTCTACTTGTTGCGATCACGAATACCGCGATTGACTCGGACAGCCGGAAAAGGATTATGTTGCTGGAGAGATAGTGCAATATGGCGAAAGCGGGGAATAGCCACGGAAAGACGTAGTAGGCGCGCCGTGCGGCTGATGGTCGAGACGCTCGGCGGTCCTGCGATAGGCGCATTGCCGTCTGCACCCGGCTGGCCAGGGACGTAAACGCGATTCGCATCTTCCGCGTGGTATTGCGCAGAGTTCGGGAGACCAAAGGATGCGACAGTACCGTTATCGCGATTGCCAGCGCTGCGGCCGCCAGCCCTCCCGCAAGGCGCGCGAGGTCCGGCGTCGATCCCTCGAGAGCGGCTTGCCAACCTGTTCCTCTCCAAATCACTTCGTAAGCGAGAGGGCCGTAGTCAGTCGGCTCACTATTGAGCGTAAGAGACGCGCCGGATTCCCGCTCGCTGGTCCCGAACATCACGTAATAGTCCAGCTCCCGCTCTGCTCTGCGCTCCGTTGAAACCCAGAGTTGCAACGTGAGTTCTTCGCCGGGGGCAGGTCGGTACGGCGGAAAGACGAGAACGTACGGCTCTAGGAGCTTGTTCGGCCTGATTGGAAATCTGACCTGACGCACAGGCTGTTCATCCTGCCCGCGCAGCAACGAGGCGACGACCGGCGCCTCGCCGCGGTCAAAGCGGGCGCGGGTCCAGATGCGGACCTCTGAAACGATGTCGACGCCGTCCAGGACTTGCTCGACTGATTGGTCGGGCCAAACAGGACCTATGGCGTCGACAAATTCACCGGAAGACCGCGAGACGAAGCTTGTTTGAGGCAGCAGGCTTGCGAACAGCCCGACACTGACCAATACGAGAACGGCGGAGATCAGCGGACGGCGAAATTCAGACAAGTGTGATTACTAGCGCGCGGTTCATGCCAACCGATTCAAGGAACCGAGGCCGATGTCCAGTGCGTACTAGCCTAATACAGTCGTCATGCCAAGCACTAAACATGTGGCTCAACCCGGGTGACTATAGACCTTGTCCTCCAGCAGCCCGAGGTCCAGTCCGAAATAGTAATCCAGGATTGCCCTGAAATGGTTGACTGAGGTGATTGAGGGATACACGGCGCTCTCGCCGCCGTCGGGAAGCAGGAACGCCGCCAGGATGTCATTGCGGAAATGACCTTTGCGTCCATGGTCTGCCGCGATGACGATGATCGGCGATTCGTCGTAGTCGTCGAGTATGGCGTCGATGACTTCGAGTAATTGACCGTTGAGCCATATGAGCTGACCGTAAAATGCGCCGTTTACCGTGGGATCGTGATCGTCGCTCCAGCCGGCTAAATCCGTGCTGATGGCTCCAAATCTATCGAAGGAGTAAGGGGAATGCGGTTTCAGAAGGTGGGCGAATATGAACTTTGGCCCGTCGACAGCCGCGGCTTCCTTCATGAACTCGATCCAGGCCAGGGTCCGGAATGGGTTGCCCCAGCCGTAATTGCCGTCAGGCTCAACGTCGAATTCCTTGGACACGAACGGCTGGGCCGCGGTTGTTCGCAGGAAAGGGTTTGTAAACTTGCCTGACAAGCGTGTCGTCTCTTCAAGCGCCAACGGGGCTTCG
>JAPOVO010000408.1 GCA_026708165.1 Chloroflexota bacterium
GGTGCTCGGCAACTCGATGGGCGGCGCGGTAGCAATAAGCGCGGCGGCGCGTGACAAACGTATCAAGGCCGTCGTGACCGACGGCGCGTTTGCGTCGGCAGGGAGAGACTTCGTGGGATATGCCTTCCGGGGCGTATCCGGCCTTTCGCCGACTCTCTTTCAGGATGCGGTGGTGATGATGAGCGAGTCGGTTTCGGGCGCACGACTCGATCGAGTCAGGCCAGTTGCCTCAATCGGAAGGATCGCGCCGCGTCCGGTGATGCTGATTCACGGCACGGACGACGCGATGATTCGGGTGGCAGAAGCCCATACGCTGTATGCAGCGGCGGGCGAGCCGAAGACGCTCTGGATAGTCCCCGACTGCGAGCACGTCCAGTCGTTTCATCTTCATCGGGAGGAGTATCTGGGGCGGGTTGAGGACTTCTTTATGAGGGCGTTTTCCGCGACGCGCGAATAGTCCGGCGACGGTACCGGTCGGTGTATCTTTAAGGTCGGGCTACGGCGCAGTCGACGATGGGCAGAGGTCGCTGAGAGTGCAGCGGTCGCAGGCGGGTTTGCGGGCATCGCATACGCGCCTTCCGTGCCAGATGATGGAGTGTCCCGCGAATATCCACTCCTCTGGTGGGAGCAAGTCCATCAAGTCTTGCTCGATCTTTTCGGGGGCCTTCTGGCGGCTGAGGTCGAGCCGGTTGCTCAGCCGGTTGACGTGAGTGTCGACGGTGACTCCGGAGGCGATGCCGAAGGCGGTGCCGAGGACTACGTTGGCGGTCTTGCGCGCCACGCCGCGGAGCGTAAGCAGGTCATCCATGTTTGCGGGCATTTCGCCGCCGAAGTTCTGGACAATGGCGGCGGCGGCTTCCCTGACCGCCCGCGCCTTGTTTCGGTAGAAGCCCGTGCGCCGCACCATCTCCTCCATGTCCTCTTGCGGCGCTTCGGCCATCGACTCGATGGTCGGGTAGCGGGCGAAAAGGGCGGGAGTCTCCATGTTCACACGCACGTCGGTGCTCTGGGCGGAGAGGATGGTGGCCACGAGAAGCTCCCATGGAGTCGAGTAACTCAGCTCGCAGTCGGCGTCGGGGTATTCGTGATGCAGGCGGGCGACGATCTCGTTCGCGCGTTCGCGGCGTTTGGACTTGCTCTCGCGCCGGCGGCGGACTTTAAATGACTTTCTCTTAGTCGACGTTTTTTTTCGAGTTTTCGATGCGGCCATTCTCGCCTCCCGGAGCCGCGGCTTGTACGCGCTCGCCCGCCGCTACAGCTTAACCACGTCCGGCAGCCGGTCGCGATTGGATATATTCGGACTTGCGCGGAGCGGGCGGTCGAAATGGCGAGCGGGCGAGTTCATCTATGGACGCGGCACCTGGATGTGCAATCCTATTGATTCCATACACGCGAGGTTTGACCAGAGGAGGCCGACTTGGCTTGGGATTTCGAAGCTGTGGCGGGTCCGTATACGTTCACCGAAGGTCCGGTGTGGACCGGCGAGGCCGTGCTGTTTACGGACATGTACAACCACCGGGTGATGCGCTACGAACCCGCTACGGGAAAGACGACCGTGCATCACACAGGCACGAATCAGGGCAACGGCCTGATGTGGAGCCTTCGTGGATTTCTCTATTGCTGCGAGATGATCGGACGCCGCGTATCGAACTACGGGGCAGACGGTTCGCTGGAAGTGATCGCGGACCGATTCGAGGGCAAGCGATTGAACAGTCCCAACGACCTGATTATGGACTCGGTGGGACGGATCTGGTTCACCGACCCCCGCTACGGCGAGGACAGGGATGACATGGAACTGGACCACGAGTCGGTCTATCGACTCACGCGGGTTCCCGAGGGCCATTGGGAGATCGAGCGGATGACGTTCGATACGACGCGCCCGAATGGGCTGCTGCTCTCGCTGGACGAGAGGACGCTGTACGTCGCGCAGAGCGACTACGGAGAAGGCCGCAAGCGCGAGCTGCGGGCCTATCCGGTGCTGGACGACGGCACTTTGGGGCAATTTCGGGTGATGCACAACTTCGTGCCCGCGCGCGGAATCGACGGCATGACTATCGACAGCGAAGACCGTGTAATCGCGACGGCCGGCTGGAGGAAGAGCGCCGCGGGACCGATGGTCTACGTTTTCGATCAGTCGGGCGCGGGGCTGGAAACGCACCGGGGGCCGGTTGACATGCCGACCAACTGCTGCTTTGGCGGGGAAGACCTGTCGGACCTGTACGTAACGGCAAGCTCTGGGCACCTCTTCAGGGTGAGGACGGGTCTGAGGGGCGTCAGGAGATAGAGGGGCAGCGTGTTACCCGTTCATCCTTCGACTGGCTCAGGACGAACGGGAGAGGGCGCGTTGTGTTTGCTCTTCGAGCCTTCGGCAAGCTCAGGGCAGGCTTTTCTCGGGAATGATGGAAAAGCGGTGCGGGTGACGCAAGGGCGCAGGGATTGCGACAGCGGCGGAATGAGGCCGGATAGAACGGAGGGCGGCTGCGGCCACGCTTAGCGACAGCAGCGCTTCCCAAACCGGTGGCGGAGGTGCATGGGAGTCGAACCCACCGACGACGTATCGCTACGCCGCCCAACGGATTTGAAGTCCGCGGAGCCCACCGGAACTCTCGCACCTCCAGGCAAGCCGCCAAACTGGGGATCGCCCAGTCGAGTTTAAGGGTTTAGCCTTCCGCGCCAACTCCGACTGTGAAGCCGATCTTGCCGGACACCTCGCCGTCGACCAGTATCTCGGCCTCGAACGAGCCAGCGCCGCCGCCGGGGTCGAAGTAAAACGCAAAGAAGCCGCGCGAGAAAGCGCCCTGCGGTCCGGTCTCAAAAGTGAACACTTCCTCCCCGTTGCGCTTCCACCTTACGCCGAGCACCGCGCCGGATCGGACTCCCTTGAACTCGACGGAGACGTAGACTCGCTCATTGGGGGCGAACCGGTCGGTAGCATCAACGGGCCTCTGGAGCGTGTCTACGCTGCGGGCGGTGGCGATCCTGCCCACGGAGCCGCGCTCGCGCTCGCTCGTGATAGTGGGAGTAGGCGTAGCGATTGCCGCCGGGGTCGTCGCGGGAGTTGCGGTGGGGGTTGGCGTTGGAAGCGCCGCGGACGGAGTAGCGGTGGGCGTGGGGCTAGGAAGTGTCGACGCGGGGGTGGCTGTTGGGGTTGCGGTGGGGATGGGAGTCGTCGCGGGTGGGGCCGAAGTGGGGGTGGAAGTGGCGGCTACGGTGGGAGTAGAGGCGGCCTCCGCGTTATCGCCCCCGATCTCGCAACTGAACAAAAGGGTGGCAGCCGCAATCAAGAAGATTGCCGTCAGCGGTTTGAAGGGCGTTGTCGCCCCGCTTCCCTTCACCACTGCCAAGATTCGAGATGGTGCATCCATGAGGATACGCCCCCGATGGCAATCGCTTACAACCCACTCATGTACCGCTCTCAATTCTAGGGTACAGCGGCTCGGCTTCTCAGAGGCATTATGGCCAGACTTTGACGGTCTGGCCCCCGATCTTTGTCGATGGTTAATATCAAGCATTAAGATTGAGTAAAGTAGTGGTTGAGCGAAAGTCGGCGAATTTCATTCGTTGAAACGGAACGGGTGATCATTTGGTTATTGAACAGTTGGCAGTCGAGGTCTCACTGACAGACGCGGCGGCTGAGGCTTTTCGAAGCATAACGCTCCACAAGGGCGTGCAGAACGCAGGGATGAAGGTCGCTGTAGGACCCGGCGGATGCGGCGGTTATGAGTACCGGCTGGGAATCGCGCGCAAGCCCAAGTCGACGGACGTGGTGTCGGAATCGAAGGGCATCACTTTGTATCTGGATACGAAGACTCTTCATCTGTTTAATGGCTGCACGGTGGACTTCAGCGACGGGCTGATGGGTGAGGGATTCTCGGTCAGCAATCCGAGCTCGAAGGCTGACTGCGCGTGCGGGCAGTCGTTCAAAGTGTCCGGCGAAGGCGCGGTGGACAGCGGAGCGTGCACGTCGGCGGTGGCGGGCCGGGGTTAGAAACCGCACTATTCACCCACCGCAACTGGTACTTGGCGTTCCGGCCTACGTTTTAGCTATTTGAGGCATTCCAGATCGACGATCCGGTCGGGCGGCAGTCGTAGCCCATTGAAGTCAGAATCTCGCGAGTAACTCCGACTTCGTCCCAAGGCAGCACGTTTTCCGCCATGATGATGCTGGCTTCGTGGCCCTTGCCCGCGAGCAACACGGTGTCGCCGGGCTGAGCGGAACGCAGGACCGCAGCGATCGCCTCGCGCCGGTCGAGGATGATCTCCAGCTTCCGGGATGATCGGTTGGCGCCCGAGGCTGCTCCCTCCGCTATGTCGCGGGCGATCTTGATTGGGTCCTCGTTGCGGGGGTCCTCGTTGGTGATAACGATTTCGTCGGCGAGACGGGCGGCGACCGCGCCCATGAGCGGCCTCTTTTGCGTGTCGCGCTCTCCCGCGCCCCCGAATACGACAAGCAGCCTACCTTTTCGCTTGCCAAAAGTCCGCAAAGCCGACTCAAGGCTGTTAGGCGTGTGGGCGAAGTCGACTATCACTTCGAAAGGCTGTCCGCAGTCGACGCGCTGCATCCGGCCGGGGACGCCGGGAAACGCGGCGATGGCGGCGGCGCAGACCTCAAGCGGGACGTCGACGGAGGCCGCGCAAGTCAAGGCAGCCAGACAGTTTTCGATGTTGAAGGCACCTGGAAGAGCCGCGCCTACGGAAATCTGGCCCCAGGGCGTCGAGGCGGTGAAATCGATTGCGTCGCTGGAAACGGTTTCGCTCAAAACCTTCACATCGGCGTCACTCGTGCGTCCGTAACCGAGCACCGACCCGGAGGCTCTTGCGCGCAACAGGTCCCAATAGCGGCTGTCGCGGGGAATCACCGCAACCTTGCCCCAGCGTCCTGCTTCGGCCGCCCCCTGTATATCGAGAAGCCGGGCCTTGGCTTCGACGTAGGCTTCGAGCGTGCCGTGATAGTCCAGGTGCTCGTGGGTTATTGAGGTGAAGACGGCGCGATTAAACGCAATTCCAGTGACCCGATGCTGGTCGAGTCCGTGAGAAGTGGTCTCAAGCACGGCCCATTGCACTCCGCGGCCGCGCATTTCACGGAGCGCCTGATGAAGCTCCAGGGAGGAGGGGGTGGTCTGATGGACGAGGTTGGGACTCGCCTGGCCGCCAGTAGATATGTTGGCGGTGGTGACCTCGCCCGTCTTAGCGCTGGCCGTGCGGAGTATCCAGGCGATGAGACTGGAGGTGGTGGTCTTGCCGTCGGTGCCGGTCACGCCCACAACGCCCAGGGACTCGTCGGGCTGGCCGTAGAACGTCTTGGCGACGCTCGCGAGAGCGAGACGGGTGTCGGCGGTTCTTACCTGGCGGGCCGCGAGCGGAAGGAAATCTTCGACGAGCAGGGCCACAGCGCCGTTTTCGAGGGCGTTGGCAGCGTAATCGTGTCCGTCGGCTTCCTGGCCGCGAATGCATACGAACAGCCAACCCGAACGGATCAGGCGCGAGTCGAAGGCGATTCCGCTTATCTCGCAGTCGCCGCCGCGC
>JAPOVO010000202.1 GCA_026708165.1 Chloroflexota bacterium
GGCTCGCTCCGGCGGGGAAAGATGAAGCCCCCCGGGGGGCCCGGTGCGCCACTGTGGGGGCACACGGGGATGGTGCATTGGGCAGTGGAAGCGTCGGAAACGCCGATTCCGTTTGCCGTTCAGGGGGTGCTGTATCTGAGGGATACGGCTGAGAACCAGGGCGGTTTCCAGTGCGTCCCGGGATTTCACAATACGTTCGACGAATGGGTGAAAACGCAGCCGGCGGACCGCAACGCCAGGTTTCCAGCACTCGACGGGCTGGAGGTCAAGTCAATCCCCGGGAAGGCCGGAGACCTGCTGATTTGGGACCAGATGCTGCCGCACGGAAACGGACACAACAGGTCCGACAAGCCGCGTTTGGCGCAGTACATAACGATGAGGCCCGCGGAGGAGGACGATGAGGAGCAGCGGCAGATGCGCCTCGATGCGTGGCAAGATCGCCGACCGGTCGCGCCATCAGAGTCGAGGGGCTATCGCTGGCCGAGCGATCCAAGAGACTGGGAGCATAACACCCAGTCGCCGGCCGTCCTGACCAGCCTTGGCCGGAAGCTGCTCGGCGTGGACTCGTGGGGAGACGCTTAATCCTCGAAGACGCGGGTCGGGATCTCATGCGCCCAGCGTGACTGTCCTGCCCGACTTTCGCCGAGGGCTGCATGATTTCATCAGCCGGCAGAAGGCGCGGGGGGCTGGATCGCCCTATGACGCGGGGTGGCCAGAGGCGTTGATAGGAGCTTCGGACATCCGAGGGACGCGATGAGTCAAGAAATCCTTGAGCGTGCAGAGCAGTTTATCTGGAAGAACGCCCGGCTGCTGGAGCGGCAGATGTTCGCTTTCCACTTCAAAGACGGCTCACCTGACTCTGTAGTCGATGCGCTTCGTCCGTATCAGAACGCTGACGGCGGATTCGGACACGCACTCGAGCCGGACATTCGCTGTCCAGATAGCCAGCCCGTGCCGGTGCAGCACGCCCTCGAGATTCTCGATAAGGTCGAGTTTGACGGAGAGATGGTGAACGCCGCTTGCGAATACTTGAAGTCCATCACGACATCTGAAGGCGGCGTGCCGTGGCTCTTACCCTCGGCGCATGGATACCCTCGGGCGCCGTGGTGGAACACCGATGTCGCGCCTCCGGCGTCCGTGAATCCGACGGCGGCCATCGCCGGGATGCTGCACCGGAACCGCTTTCAGCATGAATGGCTGGAAGGAGCCACGTCTTTTTGCTGGTCGAAGATCGCGGAGATGGAACTTACCGACCCCCACGACATGGCGGTGGCACTGACGTTCCTAAACGACGTACCGGACCGTGAGCGGGCCGACGCTGAATTGCCGCGTGTGATCGATCAACTCTTCTCGTTCGGTCTGGTGGCTGACGCGGATGCGGAAGGGTATGTGTCCAAACCTCTGGACTGGGCACCAACACCCGATCACCCACTCCGAAAGCACTTCCGGGACGACGATGTCGCCGCGAATCTGGACGTCCTAGTCGCGGGGCAGCAGGCAGACGGGGGATGGAACATCACGTGGGAGCCGATAAGTCCGGCGTGTGAGCTCGAATGGCGCGGCGGCGTTACGCTGGACGCGCTGCTGACGCTGCAGGCCAACGGGCGGCTAAACACGTAGCCAACTTATTCGTTACTTTCAGAGGCCCTTGCCGCTCGAGCTAGCCTTTGATGCCGGTGAGGGCCAGTCCCTGAACAAAGTAGCGCTGCAAGAACGCGAATACGGCAATGACCGGCACTGAGCTCAAGGTCGCTCCCGCAAGCTGGAGCGGTATCGCCTCCTCGGTCGCGAAATATTGCTGCAAGAGATTCAGACCGATCGGGACCGTGAACAGGTCTCGCGAGCGCAGCACCACAAGCGGCCACAAGAACGAGTTCCAGGTGAACACGAAGGTGATAACGGACAGGGCGCCCAGAGCCGGGCGCACCAGCGGCACCACTATGCGCCAGTAGGTGCCGAACTCGGAGCTGCCGTCGATGCGCGCCGCGTCGATGAGTTCGTCGGGGATGCTGAGCATGTTCTGCCGCATCAGGAAGATCCCGAAGGCCGTGACCAGGTTGGGGACGATCAGGCCCATGTAGGAATCCACCCAGCCGAAGGTCCGCACGATGTAGAGAACCGGGATCAAGACGACGAAGAAGGGAACCATCATGGTGGCCAGCACCATCAGGAACAGCTTGTCGCGGCCCGGAAACCGGAATTTGGCGAAACCGTAACCGGCCAGGGAACTGGTAAACAGAATGCCGACCAGCACGCTGGCGGTCACAATCGCGCTGTTCAGGTACATGCGCGCCACGGGTATCGCCTCTGCCAGCGCCTCATAGTTGTTCCATTTGGGAGTGTGCGGATACCAGTCCATGGGCCGGGACGTGATCTCCTGCGTGGTCATTAGCGATCCGCCGGCCATCCAGTAAAAGGGTAATAACGTCAGAAAGCCGCCCAGGGCCAAGAAGCCATACTTGCCAATCAGGGTAACTATTCGCATCGAATCGACGCGGACTGCCGTCATTCTCTCTCCCGAAAGAGTCTTATCTGGATGATCGTGAGGACCAGGATTATCACGAAGAGTATGAACGACATCGCCGACGCCCGGCCCATGCGCGCGAACGTGAACGCAGTGTCATACAGATACAAGACAACCGTCTCGGTCGCGTCGATGGGACCGCCCTCGGTGATGAGGAATGGCAGATCGAAGATCTGGAGCGACCCAATGGTGCTTACAACCGCCACGAAAAAGAGGGTGGGCTTGAGCAGCGGCATCGTGATATGCCGAAACCTCGACCAGTCGCCCGCTCCGTCCACCTTGGCCGCCTCGTAGTATTCGAGAGGTATGTTCTGAAGTCCGGCCACGAAGATGATGACCAGATACCCCATGCCGTGCCAGATCGACACGCCTATGATGCTTGGAAGCGCCTGATCGACGCTGGCGAGGAATCTCTGACTCGGTATTCCGCCCAGGCTGAGTAGCCGGTTTAACAGGCCGAACGGGTGGTAGAGGTTTTCCCAGACAATCGCCACTGCGACAGACGAAGTGACGTACGGCAGGAAATAGACAACGCGCCAGAACGTCCGCCCTTTGACCCGGGTGTTGACCAGCAGCGCGACCGAGAGCGCCAGGCCCAGCCCGATCAGGACATTCGCCGCCGTAAAGACGAACGTATTGCCGAGCGACTTGCGGAATAACGAGTCGTCGAGGATCAGATGGGAATAGTTATCAGCCCCGGCAAACCGCATTTCGCTCACGGGAGTCACCATGTTCCAGTTGTGCAGGCTGATCCCGAACGCGAACACGATCGGGAAAACCCCGAACAGGAGGAGAAACGCCAGCGCCGGGGCGACAAACAGATACCCCGTAACAACGTGCCGCTGGGCGTACCTAACCTTGAGTCGGTCGCCCAGCAGCACGATACGCTCCGAGGGGAGCGGTTCCTATGCCTGCATCCGCTCCTCGATGATGGCGTTGCCGTCCTCGACGACCTTGTCAAGAGCGGCCTGAGGCTCCGACTCTCCGAAGTAGACAGCCTGGAGCTGCTTATGCAGGATGTCGGTGACCTCCGACACGCCAGGCATGATCGGCTGCGGGCGAGACCCTTCCTGGATGGCCTGTATGAACGGTCGGAAGAAGTCATCGCTCAGCCGTTCCGCGAGGGCTTCCTGGTCGCTGAGTCGCGACGGGATGATGTTGAACCTGGTCGACATGAACTCGCCCTGCGGGGAGGCCTGGCCCGGTCCTCTCGGACTGTTGACCCACTCGAGAAAGTCCCAGCTTGCGTCCGAGTTCTTGGTCAGGCTGTCAACGCCCCACAACCAGTTGTAGGCCAACGAAACGCCTGCGGTTCCACTCGGGCCCGCGGGAATCGGACCGACGCCAACGTTTTCAAAGCCATCGGCGAAACCCGTTCGCAGTGGCCCTCCTCGCCAGTTGGCGCCCACGAACATCGCCACGTTGCCGGACATGAAGTCGGGCGGCCTGAACGCCAGGTCAACCGACCCTTGCTCGATCATATCCACGCCCATCTGCGCGGTCTCAACCGCCGGCGGTTCGTTGAGGCGCAACTTCAGAGTGCCAGGGTCGAGATACTCGCCACCGTTTGACCACAGGTACGAAATCCAGGGGTGAATGAAGGCGGAAGTGGAGGCCATGAACCACAGGTAGCCGGCCTGCTCGATTGCGCCGTTGCTGGATTTCGTGGTCCTGGCGGCCGTCTCGAGCATCTCGTCCCAGGTGGTCGGCGGTTCGTCAACTCCCGCCTCATCAAAGATCCTCTTGTTGTAGAGAGTCAGGTACGCATTGCTCTCAGTGGGATAGCCCCACAGCTTGCCCCGATATGAAGCGCCGTCGATCGCGCTTTGCGCCCAGTTTTCGTCGATCACGCTTTTTATCTCTGTGGGCACTTCCGCCATGAATCCGGTCGGCGCGAAATCGGGCGTCCAGAGGTTGTAGTAGTGATACATGTCGGGGAAGTTGCCCGCGGCGTGGCCAGTGGTAATCCTGGTCAGCATCTGACTGCCCGGAACGGTCTGATACTCGATTCGCGCGTTGGGAACGGCCGCCTCGTACTCGTCGAGGATGTCGTGCCAGAGCGCAACCGATTGCTCCGACCCCCAGTGGGTCAGCACAGACAGGTTTACAGCCTCGGCCCTAGATACGCGAGATTGCACCGTCACTACCTTCTCGACTTCGACCTCGACGGTCTGAGTGACGACCCTCTCCGTCTCTACCTCGACCTCGACGACTTTCTCTTTTTCTACCTCGACGACGACTTCTTTCTCGACGACGACTTCCTTGACGACCTCCTGGGTCACCACCTTTTCAACAGGGACTTCCTTGATGATCTCCTGGACCTTGGTCTCAGTCACGACCTGGGTCTCGCCGCAGCCGGCGCGCGCCGCCGTTGCCACTACACCAAGGGCCCCAGCTTTTATGATTCTGCGTCTCGTCAGATGTTTACGACTCATGGCGCCCCCACGGTAACTGTCCTTATGGACATGCCTCGCCCGAACGATGCTTGAATTTGCGTGAATTGTCAAACCTTTTGGTAGGCCGGCACACGTGACACAGCGGGGCCTATTGGCACGGTGAGGTCTAGATCACCGATTCGGCGCGGTTAGGAAAAGACGGCTAACTGTTCGGCGCGACTGAGAATCAGCTGCTGAATATTGCTTACGGGAATCATTCGCAATACTATACGCGGTGGCATTGATAGTGAGCGCATCTTTCAAATCGTCGAATCAGGGGATGCGAGGAGATTAGAGGAGACACATGGACTCAATCGAAAAGCCAGCCAGACGGAGATCGCGTCGCTGGATGCTAACCGCGGCCGCGGGCTCTGCCGCTCTCGGGGCCGCTGCCCTGGTCGGCTGCGTGGAAACCGAGGTCGTTGAGGTCGTCAAGGAAGTCCCGGTCGAGAAGGTCGTAACACAGGAAGTCGACCGGGTCGTCGTCCAGGAGAAGGTTGTAACGCAGGAAGTCGAACGCGTCGTTACGCGAATCGTGGAGAAAGTCGTTGAACGATCTCCTGACG
>JAPOVO010000473.1 GCA_026708165.1 Chloroflexota bacterium
GATCCGCGTATTAGAGATAACTCCGGAACTCTCTCGCAAGTAAGGCTCGGAGGGACGCCGATTCATGGCGCTGCGTGGCCGCTACTACCAGCGGCCACGTGGCGAATCGAAGGCACCGCCGCCAGCCTCTGATCGGGAGTCCGTGCGCCGTCATTTGGATGCGATCACGGGCCGTTCGCGAACAGTCCCCATGGGATAATGGCGCGAATGTCCCGGCCTTGGCGGGCGCTGTACCAGGTTTTGCTCGCGCCGTCCCGGAGCGCCGCCCGCTCGCGCCCCCCGCGCCTGTCGGGCCGTCAGGAGTAGAACGGGTTTAGAGCCCCAACTCCTCCAGCACGACGTGGGCGGCGTTGTGTCCGGGCGCGCCGGTCACTTCGCCTCCTGGGTGCGTGCCCGCCCCGCACAGGTACAGGCCCTCGATGGGCGTCCGGTAGTCAGACCATCCCGGTAGCGGCCGCCGCGACATCATCTGCTGCGGAATGATGTCGATATGCCTGATATTGCCGTCGGTAAGGCCGATGCGCTCTTCTATGTCCTCCGGCGTCAGCAGCGTCCAATCGATGATCGCGTCCCTGAAGTTCGGGGCGTACCCCGACACGATATCGATCAGCCGCTCCCCGAACTGCTCGCGCATCTCCGACCACGAGCCTTCCCGGAGGTGGGGCGGCAGGAAGAACACCCACAGCGACAGCACGTGGCAGCCCTCTGGGGCGACCGTCTTGTCGTAAACGGTCGGGATCTGGACCTGCATTATCGGCGTGTCGGGAATCCGGCCGTTCCTGGAGTCGTTCCAGCTTCGCTCGGGGTGCTCTACCGTGGGGCAGAGGCAGATCATCGCCAGGTGCTCCGGGTCGTATCCGTCGCCGAGGTGGCCGGAAAAGTCGGGCAGCTCTCTCAGGGAGCAGAGGAACTTGGCGGAGGCCGACTGCGTCTTCAGCGCCCTGACCTGCTCAATGGTCTCGCTGTCGAGGTCGGCCCGGTCCAGGAGCTTTAGGAAGGTCCGCTTCGGGTCGGCGTTCGAAAGGACAACGTCGGCCTCGATCACCTCGCCGTCGTCTAGCTCAACGCCTGCGGCCCTGCCGTTGCGCGTAAGGATGCGCCTCACCTCGGCGCCCGTCCTGATCGATACGCCGGCCGCCTCGGCGGAGCGGGCCAGCGACTGGGAGATGGCGCCCATGCCGCCGCGGACAATCCCGAAATTCTCGGTGTCCTCCCGGAAGGCGCTGTACCTGTAGAGCGCGGTGATGTAGGCGCTGCCCGGCGCGCTTATGTCCCCCATGTCCATCGAGCTGATGCTCACCGTCGCCTTGATCTCGTCCGAGACGAAGTAGCGATCGATCAGGTCCCTGTACGGTACGGTCAGCAGCGTTTCGAGGAGCTCTTCCTCTCCCTCCCTGCGGAACCTCTCCGTTAGCTCGGCGAGCGAGGGAGGCGGGCCGACGTAGTAGCCGCTGAGGATGCGGACGGCGCGGTGCCAGAAGTCGGCCCATTCGGGCCAGGCGTCGGCGTCTTCTGGCGAGACCTTGCGCAGCTCCTCCGCCGTCCTGGCGTCGTCGTGCCAGAGCGTTATGACCTTTCCGTTGGGAAATGGGTGCACGCGCGACGGGTCGATGGGATAGACGTGGAAGCCGTGCTTGCGCAGCTCCAGCTCGTCGATCACCTTCTGCTGAAGGATGTGGCAGACGTAGGAGCAGGTGGATATCTTGTAGCCCGGGAACCACTCCTCGGTCACCGCCGCGCCACCCACCACGTCCCTGCGCTCCAGCACCTGGACGTTCAGGCCGGCCCGTCCGAGATACCCGGCGGCGACCAGGCCGTTGTGCCCGGCGCCAACGATTAAGACTCGCGTGTTCTCGGCCATGACAGGCCCCTTCCGCTTGCGTCACGGCGACAGTCGCAAACTAGGCCGCCCAACGAGCGCATGTCAACCTCCACCCGCAGCGATCGACCAGCTAACTACTACGATGGGATATCCCCCGTTGGCTGTCTGGTGGTGGAAGGCGAGGGTTGAAAGCGCCGAGGCCAGAGACAGTCTGGAGAACCTCTAAACTGGGCGGATCGAGACCCTTGTAGTCTCTGGGCTTGGTTCACCGTTTACGTAAAATCGGCCGGAAACCACGAAGGGGCCTTAGCGATGAAGACGTACAGGGTGGCGATTCTCGGGTGCGGGGACAGAGGAATGGCGGCGGGACGGGCCTATCACGCTCACCCTCGGACGGAGATTTCAGGCCTGTGCGACCTCGTTCGGGAGCGTGCGGACGCCCTCGGGGACGAGTTTGGGGTAGTGGCAAGGTACCACGACCTCGACGCCATGATTGTGGAGACCAAGCCGGACATAGTCGCGATTCCCACGGGCACCGAGTTTCACCACGACCTTTCGATGCGGGTCCTGGAGCACGGAGTGAACATCGAGGTCGAGAAGCCGATCTGCGTCGAATTGAACCAGGCGGACGAGGTTATGGCGACGGCCTCCGAGAAGGGTGTTCGGGTGGCGGTGCATCATCAGTTTCGTTCGGGAGGACTAATGCGGGCGGTGCATCGGGCGATAGCGGACGGGCGTATCGGAAGACTGCGGCACATGAGCGCCAACGGCAAGGGCTACTACGGCGGGTACGGGCTGCTCAACATCGGGACACACTTGCTGAACTCGATGACGAGGCTAGGAGGCCGCTGTGGACGCGTGTACGCGACGGCGAGCACGGACAGGCGTCCGATCGGCCCGCACGACGTCCTCCACTCACCCAACGGAATGGGAACGATAGCGGGCGAATCGATCAGCGCGCAGTTGGAGTTTGACGGCGGCGTAACGGCGACGCTCCTGCAGCAGCGGATGCCTGCCGCCGGCTCGACAGTGCGCACGCTTGAGATTCTGGGCACTGAAGGGCGGGTGCTCTTCAACCCTACGCTCGGCGCGTGGCTGCTGGAGACGCCTTGGTCGCTGCCAGATGGGCATCACGATGCGTGGCAGGCTCTCCAAGCCGAGGCTCCCGAGAGCTTCGAGCCGGACGGCAGGACTGAACTGGACGACTACTGGTTCGTAGAGGAATTCGTCACGGCCCTCGACGAGAACCGCGACCACGAATCAAGCGGCGCCGAAGCGACACACGCTTTGGAAATCATCATGGGAGTCTTCGAGTCGGCGGCGTATGGTCGGCCGGTCGAGCTCCCGCAGGCTCAACGCGACCATCCCCTGCTTCGATGGCGCAGGGAAAGCGGCTTGGACGCCCCGAAGCCGGGGCCGCGCCCCTACGAGCACTGGCTCAGGTTAGAAGACGCGCGGCTCGGAAGACGAGTGGGCGCCTAGACCGCGATCTTTCGCACTTCAACTCGCCCCGGCAACGAGACCCGGAGCCGGTCGCGCCTATACGATCAGACGCCCTCGACGATCACCACGCTCGCTCGGGCGGACCTCATTCGGATTTCTTTGATCTCGGTGTATTCGGGTGAAGTCAGCCACCCTTTCGCCTGCTCGACGCTGTCGAACTCGATGACCACCACGCGTCCCGGTTCCCAATCGCCGTCCACTAGCTCGGCTGCGCCTCCGCGCACCAGGTATCTGCCGCCGTGGGCCTCGACCGTCGCCGCGACCCGGCTGCGAAACTCGGCAAAGACGGTCTCGTCCGTCACCTCGTCGTTAACTATCACGTATCCTGCCATCCGTACCTCTCCTTTCGCTCGATCCTCTCGGGGACTGGTGCCCCTGTAAACGACCACTAATCCGGACTACGCGAACCTTCCACGTGCACCGTAACGATGTCTATTCCGTGATACTTCCGATGGCGCACCGAAGACGCGTAGTGCCGCAACAGCCAGAAGGAGATCTCGTGCTCCTCCGGGACTTCTGCCTGTTCGTTCAGATGCGCCAACCTGTCTTCAAGGTTTCCCTCGTCGAAGACGGCCAGGAACTCCAACTCTACCGCTTCGCCGGGCCGCGCGTTGATGATCAGTCGCGGCACACCGTCGGCTCCCTGGTCGTTACCGGACTGCAAGAGGCTGGATAGCGTTTCCTCCCCCGCGGCGCGCAGGCGTTCGGTCGAAGCATCGTTCCAGCCGATCCTGGACGCAAGCTGCCGGAGAAACGCGTCGATCTTGGGGAGAGCGGACATCTCCAGCGTGGTCTCCAGGCGAGTATGCCGCGGGCTGGTCAACTCGATGAACAGGGTCATCAGGATCGCGGCCAGTACGCCGACGGTCAGGCCGTTGCCGAGCGACGCGCCCCAGGTCTGGCCCAGCAGGTCCGCGAGCACGTTCTGACTCTGCAAGCCCACGCCGATCGAGAGGGACACTCCCACGACCAGCGCCTTTCGGTGATCGAGACCGTCCTGGACAACCATTCTCATGCCTTCGACGAATAGAAGCCCCATGATCATCAAAAGGAAGGCCCCCATGACGGGACTCGGTATCGTGAGCAGGACGGCCGCCGCCTTCGGCAGAAACGCCAGCACGAGCAAGATAGCGCCGATTGCATACCCGACGCTGCGTGCCGCCACCCCGGTGAGATTGATGAGCGTCACCATAGACGGCGTATAGACGATGGGGGGCAGTGTCCCGGCGATACCGGACAGGAGCGTACCCAGCCCGTTGGTGTTGACGGCGGCCTGGACCAGCCGAAAGTCGGTCGCCTGCGGCCTCTTCCGCGAGACCCGCTGGATTACGACGCCATCGCTGCTCATCTTGATGGCGACTACGAAACTCACTATCAGGAACACCGGCAGGAGAGTCCAAAACTCCGCGCCCGGACTCAGATCGAGTCCCGGCCATGCCGCTACGTCAGGCGTGTAAAACCAGCGCGCCTCGACCACCGGCTGAGGATCGTACAGTCCGAACAAGGCGGCGACCCCACAACCCGAAGCGATTCCGATCAGCGGGGCCCAGAGCCGCCATATGCCCGAGGCGCGCATGGCCAGCATCGTGGCGACCGCCAACGTTGCCACCGCCACGGTTGGACCCGCCACTGCCGGCGCTCCCTCCGGTACCTCGCTCAGCCTGCCGACCGCGATCAGCATCACTGTCACCGCTATCAGCATGAGCGCGATGCCGGATACGACCGGCGTGATGACCCTTCTCAGTAACGGCAGCCATCTGGCCAGCGCGAACTGGACCAGCGAAGACACGATGATCAGGCTCGCCAACATCGAGAGGCCGCCCGCCGTCAGCGCCAGGACGGAGACGCCTATGAAATGGGGCCCGGCGCCGGTCATGAGCACGTGCCCGGCGCCCAGCCGGCCCGCGCGGCCCGCCTGCAGCGCGGTGATGATTCCACCGATTGCCAGCGCCGAGAACACAGCCCACGACAGGTAGTCGTCCCCCTGGCCGCCCGCCCGCACCATGACGGTCACGAACAGAACGGTGTTCGCCAGGGCAAGCAACACACCTTGAAATGCGACCCCAATCGAAAGGTGCGGCGGACATCTGTCGTCCGGCTCGTAGCGGATGTATTCGTTTACACGCGCTATCTTGGGCCTCGCAGTCCAGCGCCGTTCGA
>JAPOVO010000127.1 GCA_026708165.1 Chloroflexota bacterium
GCCGACCCGCCCCCAACCCAAGCGCTGCTTCACCGCATCATTCGGGACGGGACCTATGATCGCAGGTATGTTGAACAAAGGGTCAAGGGTCTCGAGGATGTCGCCGCAGTCGCGACTCACTATACGCCCGAATACACGGAGTCGATTACCGGCATCCCGGCCGCGACGATAGAGGAAGCGGCGCGGATAATCGGCGAGGCAGACAAGACGGCGTTCTATTGGGGGCTCGGAATCAGCGAGCACACACACGGAACCGAGGCGTGCCTGACGCTTATAAACCTGGCACTGGCCACCGGGAACGTCGGACGGCGCGGTACCGGGCTGAATCCGCTGCGCGGGCAGAACAACGTTCAGGGGACGAGCGACGTGGGGGCGATCCCGATGTATTTCAGCGATTACAGATCGGTCGAATCGCCGGAATATATCGAGTTGTTTGAACAGGCGTGGGGCGTGTCGCTACCGCGCAAAGAGGGGTTGACCACGGTTGAAATCGCGGACGCAGTCGGCTCCGGCGATATCAAGGCCTTGTTCGTTATGGGTGAAAACCCGCTGATGTCCGACCCCGATCTCAACCACGTGCTCAAGGCGTTCAAGGACATTGACTTCCTGGTCGTCCAGGACATCTTCATGACCGAGACGGCTGAATTCGCGGACGTTTTCCTTCCGGCGTCGTCGTGGGCCGAGAAAGAGGGTACCTACACCAATACCGACCGCCGGGTCCAGCGCGTGAGGAAGCTCCGTGAACTACCGGGCGAGGCGCGGGAGGACTGGGATATCATCCACGACCTGGCGGCCCGGATGGGTTACGACATGGGGTGTGCCAATCCAGCGGAGATCTTCGACGAAATTGCCCGCCTGACGCCCTCGCACGCGGGACTGAGTTTCGAACGGTTGGACCAGGAGGGCGGCATTCGCTGGCCGTGTCCGACACCGGACCATCCCGGCGAGCTGTGGCTTTTCGGTGACCGGTTCCCGACCGAGGACGGCAAGGCGACCATGCATCCGGTCGACTTTCGTGAATCCACGGAGATACCGGACGAGGAGTATCCGCTGATTTTCAACACCGGGCGAGTTCTCTATCACTGGCACGGGGGATCGATAACACGCACGGCAAAGGGTCTGGACGAAATCTATCCGGAGGCGCTAATCGAGATTTCGCCAGAAGATGCCGAGTCTCTTGGAATACAGAAGAGCGGCAAGGTGATGGTGGAGAGCCGGCGGGGGCGCATCGAGTGCAGGGCGTGGATTACCAAACGAGTACCGCCGGGCACGGTGTACATGGGTTGGCACTTCTACGAGTCGGCGGCGAATTTCTTGACGATAAATGCGCTGGATCCGATCTCGAAGATACCCGAGTACAAGATCTGCGCGTGTCGAGTCGAGCCGATTCACGAAGACACCGTGGTGTACTCGGACTCCTTGCGAGCCGCCCGCGCGTAGCCGACCACTGAGCCGGCAGCAATGCTTGATGGGGCGCTTGCGTCACTCCAGGGGACCCTTGGCAAATCAGGCAAAACCGACTGAGAAGCAGGCAGTGAGTATGTTTGGTGGGGACGCTTGGCGCGGCTATCGGTCCCTGGCGCCGCCCCGAGCTGATGGTTAAGTTAGCTGTCGCACTGACGCTGATAATCTTGATTCCGGTTCCGTCAATGGTGGCTCAAGTAGCTGGAGAATCTCGGTCAGCAAGCGATGCAACAACGCGGAGTTAACAAGCTCGACGGACTCCGAGCGTCGGTGCTGTTTCTCATCTTCGCGGTTGTCTACCTGTTCTCGACGGGGGCACATGCGTATAGCGTTGACGAAATAACCAATTACGCCTCCGCCCGTTTCCTGGTGGAATACGGCTCGCCAGATCTGAGGATTGACGATCCGTTTCCCAGCGGTCAGCTCATGAAGGCAACTCATACGGATGGCGAGCGGGTGAGCAGTCGTTATGGTCTTGTTGCGTGGTTACCGCTGGTTCCTCTGTATGCGTTGGCGTCCGCCGTCGGACCGTCTCCAGAGCCTTCAAGCCCGACGTTTCCGGAGACAAGCCACGTTTTGCCTTTGGTCGTATTGCTATTCAATCCCATGGTCACAGCCGCGCTCGTGGCGTCTATCTACATACTGGCTCGGCAGATTGGGTTGAGGGGGCGATATGCGCTTTGCGCAGCGGTGATAGCCGGGGTGGGCAGCCCGCTGTGGGTGTATTCCAAAACGCTCTCCAGCATTCCTCTAGCATCCATTTTCATGGTCGGCGCCCTCTTGGGCATCGCCCGCGCGCGTCGCGGCGACCTCTGGCCGGTGGCGGTGTCCGGTCTTTTGGCGGGCTTGGCGGCGGCGGTCCGCGCCGAATACGCTGTCCTGGCGATTGTGCTCTTGCCCACTCTTATATTCACGTCTAAGGCCGTGTTTCGCAGCTGGATTCCGGGGGCGCTCGTCTGGACAGCCTCATGGTTCGCAGTGGTCGCTCCGGGCGTAGGTCTCCACAACCTGTACAAGACCGGCTCGATTTTGCACTCTGGCTACGGTGACCAGACGTTTCTGTGGCAGACGGCCAAATCGTATATCGGCGTGTTTGGAATTATTGCCAGCCCAAGTTTTGGACTGCTCGTATTCATGCCCGTCGCCGCAGTGGGGTTTTGGGGACTCCTCGGCGGTGAAGGAGACAAGGCGGTCAGGTATGCAATGGCCGCCTTGGCGCTCATTGCCGTTGTCGGATACGGAACGTTTAACGATTGGGAAGGGGGAGTTGTATGGGGGCCTCGCTACCTCACCGGCATCGCGCCCCTGCTGGCGGTTGGAGTGGGTGCCCTCCTTCAGACCAGATCCTTCGGTCTACCTGGATGGCTCGCAATCGCCGGGCTGACTTCCTGGGGAGTTGCGCTTTCGGTGCTCGGCGTACTAATGGATTTCCAGCATGGCTGGCGCAACCTCTGGGACGTGGGCGCGAAGGCCGAACAGATATTCTGGAACCCCCACTTCTCGCTGATCGGCGCTCACCTGCGGCTTCTTGACCAGTGGCGTCACGGGCTCATCGGACTCGATCTCTATCTGCTGCATAAGATAGGCGTTTGGACGGTCCCGCTGGCGGCCGCGGCCCTCGCGTTAATCGCGGCCGGATGGGCCGCGCTGGAGATCAGAGGCTCAATTGAGCGTAGGGTTGCTCCCGTGATTGAGGCGTGCGCGGAAAGACGGACGCCTAAAGACTAGCGGGCCGGATGCAACGCTGGTTCAGCGAAGTCTGCCATTTTCAGATCGCGCAGGGTGGATGCTGGAACCCGGCCGCCGTCGTCCCAGTCACGCCTGGCGTAGTAGGTTCCTAGAAGAGCTTCAGGGGGCAGCTCTTCGGTTTCGCTACCGGCGGGTGACTGGAGCCGGGCGGGCAGCGCATCGTCGTTAGGGGTGAGGCCTTCGCGGACGTTGAAGACGCGCCGGGCGGCCGCGGTGCGGGGGCCGATTCGACCAATCTGCCTGTAAGCGCCGCCATCGCCGTGGACCATCTTGACGATCTCGGCGCACTCCGACTCAAGGTCGTCGAATGCGGCTCTGAAGAACTTGCAAACACCGAGCGCGTCGAGCAATGCCTGCCGGTCTTCCCGCGCGAGCGTTTGCTCGACGGCCGACTCGACCGTCTCAGGCTCTTGCTCGTCCCAGGGGGCCGGTTCCGTATCCATGCCAAGTCCGGCGCGGTTGTGACAGGCTCCTCTCGCTGATATGGCGAGACCCAGGCCGAGGTTCTGGTGGCGGCGCGGGTCGTAGCCGGGCATTTCGAGGCCCTTGACTTGCATCGACCACTCTTCCGAGCCTGCTCCAACCGCCTGCGCCGCCTTGAGGCTGCCTTCGGCAAGCAGCGATCCGACACCTTGCCTGTGGGCGATCAGCTTGATGCATTCGAGCAGCGCCGAGGCGTCGCCGAACTCGAGAACCGGATCGGTTTTCGGATCGAGCTTCAGGACGCCACGCTGAACCGACTCCATCGCCCAGGCGATCGTGGCGCCCGTGCTTACTGTGTCCATTCCGTAGTCGTCGCAAAGCCCGGCGGCCTCGGCGATGACGTTCAGGTCGTCGATCTTGCACAGCGGGCCCAGAGCGTAAACGGTCTGGTATTCGAGCCGGACCGCCCGTCCGTGTCGCTGTACATGGGGACGCTCGAAGCGATGCTCGCACTGGACGGGACATCCAACGCAGCCGTGGCGGAGCTTATCGGAACGTTGAAGCAGGTTGTCTCCGAGCTCCCGGTAGTCCTCTCCAGCGTCGGTGGACTGGAAGTTGGCCTGCGGCAAAGCACCCTTACCGATCAGGTTGGCGAGGCTGCGAACGCTTCCGGACCATCCGTAGACCGCGACCTCAGGACGCTTGAACCGTTCGGCGAGGTCGCGGATATATGACACCAGACCTTCGCGATTGTCTGCGACCGTCCTGCCGGATCCGCGGACAGCGACGGCCTTCAGGTTCTTGGATCCGAGCACGGCTCCGAGCCCGGTACGCCCGGCGACGCGGCCCGTTTGGTCGGCCACGCTCGCAAACCTGACGAGGTTCTCGCCGGCCGGCCCGATTGACATAAACGAGAATCCGCGGTTGGGAACTTCGCGGCGCAGGACTTCGATCGATTCGGAGATGTTCAGCTCCCAAAGGGGGCCGGCGTCGCGCAGCTCGATCCGTTCGTCGTCAATCAGGAGCCAAGCCGGTTTGGGGGACTTGCCGGAGATCACGACAGCGGAGAATCCGGCTCGGCGAAGCGCCTCGCCGGACGGTCCCGAAAGCGTGCTCTCGCCGATCAGCCCCGACTGCGGTGATTTGGCGGCGAGCGAGAGCCGGTCGGAGCCGGGGACGGGTGCTCCCGTCAGCGCGCCGGGCGCCATGACCACGAGGTTGTCCGGCGAGTAAGGGTCTAGACCAGGAGCCAGCCGTTTGGTCAGGATGGCGGCGCACAGAGCGGTACCGCCGAGAAAGCGGTCTACATCGCGGCGGGGCAGAGGTTCCGTTCGAATCGATCCGCTAGACAGATCGACTGAAAGCAGCCTGTCATGCCGGTCGCTTGAATCTCGCAAATTGTGACTTCGCCTGGCTCTCGGTAGTGATGCGCTTCATAGTCGATTCTAAATGGGGTTGACGTGTTGAGGCGAGACGGTGGGGCGATGGTCTAAGGCCGCTGGCGCAACCGGATCCGGTCAGCTCAGGGATCGCTCTACCCCGGGAGCGTTCATGGTTCGACAGGTTCACCACGAACGGGTGGGGCGGACCTAGAGGGAGAACGGCTCGGGGCAGATGTGTCTGATTCGCGGAGTTCGGACGGGTGACGGAAGAGCGACTCTCATGAAAGTTTTGAAATTTACCCTGTGAACTTTGAAAATCGGGGTATTTGACGATGGGGTAAATGGGATGTGGGCGAGCGCCGGTTGCGTCTGGCTTGTTGCGTGTGAGATGGGACTGGAAGCTCTGATTGGCTGGTCGGGCACGGCTGGCGGAGGGAGGGCGGTTCGCGAACCGCCCCTACGGGG
>JAPOVO010000100.1 GCA_026708165.1 Chloroflexota bacterium
CTCCGACGGCTTCAATACGAAGTAGAGCTAGTAGGCCGCTCTGCTGGCCGCGCTGGTGGCGATGGAAGGCGCGGGATTGTCCTTCGCACTTAGTCGATATGGGCTTGACTTCCTAGGCGGTCTTTGGGACAATACGTTCATCGTTAAGGGAGATATCGATGAACGTTTTCAAGATCGCCGCTAGATTCCCCGACCAAGAGGCTTGCATTGAGCACTTGGAGCGCGTCCGCTTCAGCCCGAAGGCTTACTGCCCGCATTGTGGCTCGTTCGAGGTAGCCCGCAAGTCCGAGAATGACCGTGTTGGTCGGTGGAACTGCCATGATTGCAAGTCCAGTTTCAACGTGTTGAGCGGGACGATCTTCGCAAAGAGTAAGATTCCCCTGCAAAAGTGGTTCATGGCGATAGGTTTGATGCTCAATGCCAAGAAGAGCCTGTCCAGCCCGCAGTTGAGCCGCGATATCGAAGTTCCGCAAAAGGCTTGCTGGTACATGCAACAGCGAATACGCGCTGAAATGACCAACAAGAACGGCGAGATCATGCTTCACGGGATTATCGAGGCCGACGAAACGTATGTCGGCGGCAAGCCTCGGAAGCGCAACAAGCGCGATGACAACGAGCCGAAGAATCCACGCGGACGCGCCACGAAAAAGACTCCGGTAATTGGGGCAGTCGAGAGAGGCGGCAAGGTCGTTGCACAGGTAGCCGGTAGCCTCTCCGGTCGCGGGGTGATGGACTTCCTCCGCAAAACCGTAGACCCTGAAGGCTCAGTCCTGATCACCGACGAATACCGCGCCTACCGCGCCGTCCGGGGAACCATCCCGCACGCGGTTATCAAGCACTCCGAGCGGTACGCGGACGGGCTGACTCACACCAACACCATCGAGGGATTCTGGAGTCTGCTTAAGCGCGCTTGGTACGGAACTCACCACCACTACCGCGAACACTACACGCCGCTGTACGTTGGTGAGGCTAGCTGGAAGTACAACGAGCGGCGCAATGACCAAGCGTTCGGCAAGTTCCTCGCCGGTTGCTTCGCGTGAATCGCCTCTACTACGGCGATTGCTTTAGCGTCATTCAAGACTACTTCGGTAACGCCGCAGTCGACCTGATCTATCTCGACCCGCCCTTCAACAGTCAGCGTCAATACAACAGTATCTACCGCGATGAAACAGGCCGCCCGCTTCCCGACCAGATAGAAGCGTTCTGTGATATGTGGGAGTTGAACGCGGACCGGGAGCAAGAGATTAGGACTATGCCGGTCTTGATGCGCGAGAGTGGTATTGACGACGCTACAGTCGAGTTTTGGCGGCTCTGGATGAACGCTCTACGAGGAACTCAGCCGCGCCTCTTGGCCTACCTGTCCTACATGGCGCGCCGCTTGCTCGTTCTGCATCGTATTCTGAAACCGACGGGTAGCCTCTACTTCCACTGTGACCCTACGGTTTCCCACTACGTCAAACCGCTGCTTGACGCGATATTCGGGCATAGGAATTTCAGGAATGAGATCATCTGGCAACGAACTAGATCGCACAGCCACGCGAAACGGTGGGGGCCCGTCACAGACACACTCTTGTACTACGGGAAGTCCGGGAGAGTTACTTGGAATCCTCCGCATATTGAGCATGATGACGAATACGTTAGTTCCAAATACCGCTATAACGACGACGATGGGCGCGGCCCATATAGCCTCGACAACATCACTAGTCCGGCGTTGCGGCCGAACTTGATATACGAGTGGAAAGGGCATGAATCGCCGACGCTTGGTTGGCGATATTCGCGCGACACGATGGCGAAGCTTGATGCCGACGGACGGATTTGGTATCCCGATTCGAAGAGCAAGCGTCCTAGGTTGAAGAGATACCTAAACGAGATGTCAGGGCCTGTCATGAACTCGGTTTGGACTGACATTGACTCTATCAACTCGCAGGCGAAGGAACGTATGGGTTACGCGACGCAAAAGCCAGTCGCGTTACTAGAGCGGATTATCAAAGCATCCTCGAATCCCGGCGATGTGGTCCTCGACCCGTTCTGCGGCTGTGCAACCACAATCGAAGCCGCGCATCGCCTAGGTCGCAAATGGATTGGAATTGATATAGCTATCCACGCGGTCAAGCGCGTAGCGCGTGTGCGGCTCAAGGAACGGCTCGGTCTGGTCGAAGGCGAAGACTACGAAGTCGAAGGTGTACCGCAGACGCTGGAAGGCGCTCAAGACCTGTGGGAGCGCGACAAGTACCAGTTCCAAAAGTGGGCGGTCGAACAGGTTGACGGCTTTGTCACGGCCAAGCAGTCAGCCGACGGCGGGATAGACGGGCGGCTGTATTTCGACGTCCCGAACGAGCGTGACCTTCAGAGCATGGTCTTGGAAGTCAAGGGCGGCGCCAGCGTAGGGATAGGCGTTCTGCGGCAACTCAAAGGCGTTCTGGATACCACAAGCGCGCTAATGGCCGGATTGATCGTCATGCGGCCTCTCGGGACCGTCCAGATGCGCAACTTCAACCGGTTCATGGGAGAGGCCGGCACGTTGAACGTATTGGGAATCGACTTTCCGAAGATGCAAATATTGACGGTCGAAGACATTCTGGCTGGGCGACGCTTCAAAACTCCAACAGTGGCAGGCTTGCATATCCCACAACCGCGAATGCCGGGAGTGCCTGTCTAGTGTGCGCCAAGACGCAACGAAGACAAGTCAGCCGCAAATCTGACCTGTCTTCGCTTTGGGAGGGTACTGTTAGTGCGGTGTACTAAACCGAGGAATGTAGACCCTCGGGGCGCTTGCTATACCCAAGCGTTGCGGTTCGACTCCGCTACCCTCCTCTTTGGGGCGTCCGTTCAAAGAGTGAGCACCCCGCCTACGGACATTGCCACGCTACCAGTTTGGCGGCAATAAAAGCCCATATCGACTAAGTGCGTTGTCCTTTTCTCGGAAGCCCATCGGCGTTTGGGAAGGTATTTGGCTGAAGCCCGCCGGGTCGGAATACGACATCGCGGGCGGCGGCATCACGGTCCTCGACTCTCGCATGAGGAACGCGGCGGGCGAGACGGTTGTCGCCTTTACGTCGGGCCACGTCACGTTCCGACAGTCGCTGCTGGTCCGGGCCGAAGATGTGGACCGTCTTTCCAGCCACGACAAACTGACCAGCGACGTGCGGGTCGGCGCACTTGCTGGCACCACGGGAGAGACGCGCCTGCTGGAGCTAACGGGTCTGGTAGACGCCGACGGAGTGCTGGCCGCCGGAACCCGCATTCAGACGCCGCGAGGTGAAGTGGTCGCCGACGGCAGCGCGGACTACTTCATCACCGCCGCCGGAGAGTCTCCGAGCCTGGCGGGAAGGAGTCATCTCTATCCGCCTTCGGACGCGTTGCCGCAGGTGGTCTACTTGGGAGTCGAGCTGGGGGAAGCCGAGCTGCTCGCGGCGCTTGCCAATGGCCGCATAGACGCAATAGCCAGAGGTGAAATCGGCAACCGCGACGCTGCGCACGAGTCCGGGGTCGCCTTTGTGGTGACGGCCTTGGATTCCGAGTCCGAGCGAGGAGGTTTCACCCTCGCCGTGGACGATGCGGACCTGCTTGCCTGCCTGGATGAGAAGATCAACTATCTGACCGATGACCGGCGAATTGGCTACGCCGAGTGGCGAGAGGATTCTGCGGTGTTCATGCGCCGCGCGGAGATGTGGAATGAGGACAGATAAGGGGGCAGATTCCGAAGTCGTACTGCGAGTAATGAATCTATGAAGGTAGTGCTGTTCACCAAGTTCAACGAGGCGTGGAACACCCGCGAGTTGGGCGAATACCTGACCTCGGTGGGATACGACGGGATCGATCTTCCGGTGCGGTACGGGTATCACTTCAATCCCGACAACGTGCGGGAGACGCTGCCGCAAGCCGTGAGGGTCTGGTCGGAAATGGGCCTGACGTGCGAGCTGATCAGCACGGAGACGAACCTGATCGACCCGGCGAATCGCGACAGCCTTGCGATCTACGAGGCGGCGGCGGAGGCGGGAGTGCCGCTAGTCAAGATCGGTTTCTTCAGGCACAGCCCGGGCGAGGACTACTGGGAAAAGGTGAGCGCGGCGCGCGAGGCGCTGGAAGGGTTCGCGCGGCTGAGCGAGCGCACCGGGGTCAAGACGGTCTACCAAACCCACAGCGGGACGTGCCTGGGATCCAACTGCGCGGGGATCATGCACCTGCTGCGCGGTCTGGACCCAAAGTGGGTTGGAGCGCACGTCGACGGGGGGCACATCGCCATCAACGGCGAGGACATAGAGATGGGACTGGCGATGTGCCGCGACTACTTGACGGTGATCGGCGCAAAAGACGCGCGGCACGTTCCGGACAGGCGCCCGAACCGGCCCGCTCCGTACGGTCCGGCGTTCGTGTTCCTGGGGCACGGAGCGGCGCACTGGCGCAGGCTGCTCAAGATCGCGAAGACATGGGGATTCGACGGGCCGATCACCGTGCACACCGAGTACACGGAGGACCAGGACGTTCTCTTTACGGTCGGCGGAAAGGACCTGTCGGAGGGAGCGGGGTCCCGTCGAGAGGTCGGCGCGGTGGAAGACCTTCGCTTTCTACGGCGTGAATGGGAGAGGGCCTGACCAAGCTGTCGGTCAATCGCCGGAGTCAGTCGCCGGCCAGCCCGCAGTACTCCACTGCCGCGAGCGCGTAGACGCGCGCCGTGTCAACGAGATCGTCGATCCGTATGCGCTCGTTGTCGGAATGGGCCGTGCCGTGTCCGGGGCCGAAGTAGACAGACGGCACCGGTATCTCGTTGGCAAACAAGCTCGCGTCGCCGACCAGCTGCATTCCGATGATTTCGGCCTCCCGTCCTAGAACCTGGCGGCTGCCCGCTTGCAGCGCCTTGATAACGGGATCGCTCGCCGGAATCTCGAAGGGGTCGCGCCCGCCCCCCATGAACGAGACCGTGACCTCAAGGCCGGACCGGTCGGTGAGGTCTGCGCACAACGCCTCGTAGCGAGCTTGAACATCCACTTCGTCCGTACCCGGCTGCCAGCGGTGAGTTCCAATGACAGAGGCCGGCGTGGGCAAACGGTTGACATAGTCGCCGGCCTGGAGGATGCCCACGTTGACCTGCTCCCGGCCGGTCAACGGCGAGGGCGGCGCCGAACGGAACTCGTCCTCCCAGGTCTCGAAGGCGCGCAGCGCCTCGCCGAGCCAGCGCGCCGGATTCTCGTCGTAGGGGGCGTAGAGGTTGTGGATCATTCCACGCGGGTTGGTCACCGTGAGCTTGAATCCCGTACAGCCTGCGCTCGCCGCCCAGATCGCCTTGGGCCCCTCGGCGATGACTATGGCGTCGGCGGCAAGCTCGCCGTCTCGCATGAGCTGGATGATTCGATCGGGGCCTTCCTTCTGACCGATGGGCGTCTCGTGGCCGATGACCCCCGAAATCGTCAGATCGCCCGCTAGACGCAGCCCGCTCCTTTTGATCGCGGACGCGGCGTGCGTGATGGC
>JAPOVO010000278.1 GCA_026708165.1 Chloroflexota bacterium
TCGTACCACGCGGGGGCGACGGAAGCTACGACCAATTCGGGGTCGAGACGCCGAACCAGCCGTTTGAAGTCGGAGACGAGGTCTGGTTCTACTATGGCGGCATGAATGTCCATCACGACTGGTGGATATGGGGTGTGTCCGAGGGTATCGACGCGCCGGAGACGAGAGACCCGACCATTGCACAAAACGGGCATCATCTGTGCCTCGCCACCCTCCGGCGGGACGGCTACGTTTCGCTGGAGGCGTCGCTGAGAGAGGGCTGGATCGAGACGAAGCCGGTGTTTTCGCCGGGCGCGCATCTGCTGATAAACGGACGCTGCGATCCGGGCGGGTATATCGACGTGAAAATTATGGATGGGCAGGGCAATGTGCTGGAGGAGTATTCACGCGAGAATGCCGAGCGCTTTACCGGCGACAGCGTCAAGCACCACGCGAGGTGGTCGGGTCGGAACACCGTGAATGAGATTCCGGGCTTCGTGAAGCTGAAGTTCTATCTCCGCGAGGCCGAGCTTTATGGGTTTCAGTTTGATGGATAGCGGGGCTTGGGAAGCCGTTCTGTGCCGTAGGCACGAGGTCATAATGTTCAGGTGCTCGACGTTCGCACCAGTCGTTTCGGCAAGCTCAGCCCGAGCGGAATTGCTCGAGGCATTCGATTTCGGGAGGCGCCGGGTGCGTCGAACAGTTAAGGGGAGAGGCAGATGATAAAGGCGGCGGCCATCGGAGCGGGCAGGCGTGGGGCGTCTATTCACTATCCGGCCATCAAACGTCTGAAGGACGTGGACCTCGTGGCGGCCTGCGATCTCGACGAGAACCTACTTAGAGAGAAGGCGGACCGGTTCGAGATTCCGCACCGGTTCACGGACTACAAGGAAATGCTCCAGTCCGTCGATGTCGACATCGTTTACACCGTGACCCAGCCTATGCACGTCGCTCGGATCGCGCTCGACTGCCTCGACGCCGGAAAACACGTCTTTATCGAGAAGCCGCCGGGTATGAACCTCGACGAGGCGAGGCGACTCGCGCAGACCGCCGAGGCGAACGGCAGGGTAGGGGCGGTGGCTTTCCAGCGGCGATACGGGAAGGTCATCACGGCTGCCCTGAAGCAAATAAACGCCCGTGGCGGGCTTTCGACTTTTCTGATCGAGTTTCACAAGAACTTTGTCACCAAACCCGGTCCACTCGAAGTTCACCCGATGGTCGACGACGGAATTCACGTGTCGGACCTGCTGCTGTTTCTCGGAGGCGGCGAGGTCAAATCCGTGACGACCTCACGGCACAACCATTTCACGGATTGGGACAGCACCTTTTCTGCGCAGGTCGAGTTCGCCAACGGGGCCTTGGGGGTCTTCTATTTCATTCGCTCGGCGGGCGCTCGACATTTGCGTTACGAGCTGCATGGGCGTGGGATCTCGGCATACATCCGGCCGCCCGAGATTGGAGAAGTGTTCAGCGACGATGAGGCGGAACCGACGATCCTCAATGCCTCCGAGATCGCGGGCAGCGAGGAGAACATCGTGATCGACGGCGTGGTCGACATGCACGAGCATTTCATCGAGTGCGTGCAGACCGGGACGGAGCCGCGTTCGAGCCTGCGAAGCTCCGTGGCCAGCATGGAGCTGATGGAGCGGATCCTGCACGGGACGTGAGCGGCGCTGAGTTGGGCCATGTGATGGGTGGCAAGGCCGGAGTGACCCAAGGCTAGGCGGGATTCCGAAACGTGAGCGATAGTTAGGGTTAGGGCAGGGCCCTGAGCTTCGTATGAATGGTTCGAAGCGGCAGATTGAGCGTGGTGTGGAGAGATTAGAGGAGTATGGCTCAGGGGAGTGAGTACGTGCGCTGGGACGATCCGTCGCTAGCCGTAAAGAGCGATACAAATTGGCGGGCTGACTACCGCCGGCTGCAATCGTGGTACAGGGATAAGGTGCTAGCTGTTCGGCCGGGAGAGGGGCACGGCGGGATTCTCTTAGGGAGCATGCTTCCGCGTGAAGCCGTGGCGAAGCGACCTAGACTGAACTTTCTATCGGATGAGATCACGGATTACGCCCTCACGCGTGCCGAAGAGGTGAAGTCCGAGGGCGGTACTCTGGAGCGTGATCGTTTGCTTCGAAACATGCTCTCCAGCATGCCGCTGTGTTTCAACCTGTTTGGGGCGCTTCGCGAATGGCCGGACGCCGCGGCGAGAGCCTTGTCAACCACGCTCGATCTGGACGTAGCAAGGGTGTTCAACATCGTTGTCGAGTGGGCGCCCGATCCGAAACTGCACCTCCACGATCGCACGGCCTTCGACGCCATCGTTCGGTATGTGACAACGGACGGGCGCCCCGCTTTTCTCGGTATCGAGACGAAATACACCGAGCGGTTCAGCCCTGAGAGATACTGCACGGACCGCTACGTTGAGCTGACAGAGAGTCCCGAGGCGGGATTCAAGAATGGCGCCTGGGAGCGGCTGAAAGGTTCCGCCACCAATCAGCTTTGGCGAAACGCGCTTTTGGCCCACAGCCTCAGGAGCACCAGCGAGTATGACCGGGGACACGTGGTAGTTATCTCCTGTGAAGACGATAGTGCGGCTGAGAAAGCAATCGCGGGCCTGAGTGCCGAACTACACAAACCGGCGTCATTGCTCAGGTCCACGCCGTATGAGGCGCTGATCGACGTCCTAGTTTGTATGCCTGAATCAGCGTGCTGGGCCAAGAAGTTCCGCCGCCGGTATCTGGATCTGTCACAGGTTCGGCGGAGGGTTTCTTGACCTCTTCACTTCTCCTTACTGTCTGACAGACTCAGTCGATAGCGGACAAGGGTGACCGGGCAACCCAAGTCGATTTCATTGGTTGAGCCGTCTGTGCGCCATCCGCCGGCTTCGTAGAAGCTCCTGGATCGCTTGGACGCGGCGAGCGTCCAGAGAATCGCGTCGTTGAACCCTAGAGATCGAAGTGCGTCGATTGCGCGCGCCATCAACGCCCGCCCTACGCCCCGCCTCCAATGCCCGGGGCTTACGTATATCGCGCCAACTTCGCCGACTTGGTCAGGATCGAGGTCCTTGTCGCGAGACGGGAAGACGGTGACGAAACCGACGATCTCGGACTCAAGGTCGGCGACGAATATCCGCTTGCGTTCCGACGGTGGTCTGGCGATGCCGGTCCTCCATCCGGCGGCCTCCGCCGCGGAGTCCAACGCGTCGAGATAGCCGTCGGAAGCGATGCAGCGAAATGCGGTCTGCCATCCCGCAACCTGTATGGCCGCGATGGCTTCGGCGTCCTCGACGAGCGGCTCGCGTATGGATAGTCCGTCGGGAGCCGGTTTCATCGGACTACCGATTCAACAGGGATGGATGAAAGTTCGCCGTCTGTGACGTTGGCGTGTGGCGGAGCGTTGCCCATCCGTAGCAGCTTGAGGAGATATAGCCGTGACCATCGTGAACTCTCTCATGTACGGAACGGGTTTGCGATGGTCATGCCATCAATACGCTGTCCGTCTTGTAGGTCTTCGCTGTAGAGGGTTTTGCAGCCTGCGTCGAGCGCTGCGGCAACGATCAGGCAATCGTAGAAGCTGAGTCTGTACCGGGATTTCAGGTCAAGGCACCGTTGATAAAGCGTCCGGGTCGGGTTGACTCGCCAGAGAGGGGTCAGGACGTGGTCGAGCATCTGTCGCGCTTGGTCCGGAGTAGCATTGAGGTTTCGGGTTATGACGTTCAAGGTCTCCTGAACTACCTGATAACTGACGCACCCGGTTTCATTGGCCAAGGCCTCCCGGACCAGATGCTCCGCCCGCCCGCGTTTGTAGTCGTCGGTTTCGTCAAAGAGGTAAACGAAGATGTTGGTGTCGAGGAAGTACTCAACGCTCATTCATTTCGTCCCGGGTGAACTTGCGTCCTCCAGTGAGGACACCGCTTTGCAACTCATGGATGACTCTCATGGCTTCGGTGGCCTGCTGTCGGCGCCCGGCGTAGTTTTCGAGCCACAGCCGGAATTGGGCGTTTAAGGTCGTATGCTCTGCCACAGCGCGTCGACGGGCCGCTGCGATCAGGTTCTCGTCGGCGCTCAAAGTGATGTTTTTCACTGACAGTTCTCTGACCTGGGCGGTCTTACACTCAAATAGTGTACACGAATGCCGTGTGGTTACCAGCGATTTCCGCTGCCTGCAACCGGTTTGACCGTACAGGTCGGGATCGACTTCCAACCCCGGTCTGGATCTCCGATGGCATACAACGTAACTCTGTATTGCGGGCGACGATTGAGGGCGTTGAGGATCGATTGCCGAGCCGACGCTCGACTAAGACGGACCGTTGCCGGACATCCTTGATTTGATGGGTGCCGCGCCATCGCTGCTCAATGTGACTTCCGACGGCGCATTCCGGCGGGCCGAGCCGCGGGCGAATTCGGCTGTGAACAGGACGCCGACCAAACTCACGACCGCGGCCACGCCGAACATCGCGGTGAAGCCGACAGCGCTGACAAGAGCGCCCGCGGCTATGGGCGCCACAACGATAAACAGTCCCGAGGTGAGGCTGTGGGTGGCGTAGTAGGTTGGCCGCCTGGCTGAGGGCGACAGATGGAGGATCACCGAGACTTCGGAGATCATGAACGTGGACATGGTCAGTCCGGCGGCGCAAATTGCGACGTATATCCCGGCGATGCTGCCTGTGAGAAAGGCAACCAGCAGCCCGGTTACCGAGATGACCGAACCGTAGAGAGGCATCCATCTGGCGCTGACGCGGTCACCGAGCGCGCCGAATCCGACGCTTCCGGTCAACTGGCTCGCCACGAGGATGGCGGCAAGCCGCACGGCGTCGGCGTCGGTTGCGCCCAGCTCGCGGACCGCAAACACGGTGAAGAATGCGAAGGCTGACATGCCCCACATGACGACGACCCGCGACGCACTGTAGCGCAAGAACACGCGGTCGCTTCGATACAGGGAGGGAATGCCTTTAATCGTCTCGACTAATCCAAGTCCGGAGCGTCTGCGTGGAGTCGATGGCTGCTCCACGAGGAGGAAGAAGAGGCTTGCGCCCGCCGCGAAAAGCCCTCCGGCGACGACCATGGAGAATCCGAACCCGTTGGGGAAGGCGTTATCGCCCATCAGCCGCGAGGCCAGCGTGATCGCCGCCGCACCGATCAGTCCGCCCACCGCGTGGCTTGAACCGAGAAAACGGCTCTGGACGCGCTGGTCGATGACCTTACCGATTACGTCGATCCAGGCCGTGTGGGCGAGTCCGATCGATCCCATGAACGCCAGGACCGCCGGGAAAAAGAGAAGCAGGACGATGAGGCGATGGTCCTCGGCGGCGGCTACGACGAGGCCGCCGAACGCCATAAACACCGCCGATCCGAAGAACAGATGCCGTGCGATGTGGTTCTTCTTGACGGGCTTTCCTTCGTAGATGCCCGGTCCCAGCGCCTGGGGGAGTGTGAAGCTCAGACCCCAAACGGCCGGAACGGCCCCGACCAGGATGAGAGAGTCGGTGAGATG
>JAPOVO010000051.1 GCA_026708165.1 Chloroflexota bacterium
GGTGCAATGGGCGGGGTGGGATGGTGATCGCAAGCTCGGCAAACGAAGGCATGCTCGCAACCGGAAAATCCGTCTCAAACCACTCCCCCAGTCCCAGCAATAGCTCGGGGATTCGCGGCACAATCTGTATGGAAACGGCCTTTTCGCGAATCTGACGCACTAGTTGCTGCTGACGGCAGATGCGAGCAAAGTCGCCATCCGGATCGAACTTCCGAGATCGGGCAAGCAACAGTGCCTCACGCCCCGTGAGCTCATGCCAACCGCTATCCAGTCGGAGACGGAGCTGTTCACGAGTTTCGAGAAACTCGAACAGCTCGTCGAAGTCGCGGTCTACCCAGAACTCGATCCCACCAAGAAGGTCGATGGCTTCCGCAAATCCATTGAAATTGACCGCCGCGAAGAAGTCGACCGGAAGACCAAGAGTCTCTGAAACTTTCTGCTTGAGAGCGTCGGGACCATCGCGCTCATACACTCCATTGAGCCTGTCCAGGTAGGTTTCGCAGTCGTCGATACACAGGTCCCTGGGTATCGAAAGGAGCAGAGCGGACTTGGTTCCCGGGTCGATGCTCGCCAGCATAATCACATCAGTATTCCCTTCGCGGGTGTCCTGCTTGTCGATACCGAGCAGGAGAATGTTTATGCGTCCTTCGTCCTGCCAGTCCGGCACCAGCTTGAGGAGTGCTTCGCGGGCGCTCCGCTTGAGTTTGCTAAGTAATCCCGATTGATCGTCGAGCGGCTCTCTGGTCGGCGTAGCTTCCGCCGCCGGGGTTGCGGGAGAGGTTGTCGGGCTTTTCGCAGCGGGCGGCAAAGGAGTCGCCGTTGACGTCGGATTTGGCCTCGACGTTTCGGTTACGGCGGCTTGCGGCGACGGAAACGGCGTCTCCGTTGGAGCCCGGGTCTCGTCAGCCGTTGGCGCGGGTTGCGCCGATACAGCGACACTCCCGCCTGGGCGTGGCGAATCTTCCACGGTTGAGCCGCCCGGTGAGCACGCGCCTATCGAGAGAATGCCCGCAGCCAGCAGGCTTATCGCAGCAATGCGCCGCAATCCGTCATTACCCATCGTCCAATGATGGTATAGGCATCGGCAAAACGTCGACGAAATCCGGGTGGGGGTGGCGCCGGTCGTCCGGCACGTCCAATCGGTTGCCCCGATAGAGAATCGGTATGGAGAGCGTTGCCGAGTCTTATGCGACTACAGGTGGACCATCGTGCCGCTGGACGCCGATTTGTAGACTGCGTCGGTAATGCGCTGTACCTCCAAACCGGCCTCCCCCGAAAGCTCGAGCTCTGATCTTCCTTCCGCCGCATCGACGAACCTCTCGATCAAAGGCAGATCATGGAACTCGTCGGGAGGCACGACGAGTTCCCTCTCGCCATCTCCGGACTGGATTACGATTCTTTCGCCTCTTATGTCCGGCACCTGGATTCGTCCTCGAGTGCACATAACTTCGTAGTCGCCGCGCCCGGGGTCGACGCACCACAGCGATGAGAGAGTGGCCTGCACGCCGGTCGTGTATTCGATGACCGCCGAACACACGTCTTCCACGTCGCCATCGACAAAGCGTTGATTGGCAAATCCGGCCACTCTCGCCGCTGGGCCCGCCAGCGCATGGAAGAGATCGAGACGGTGACTTCCCACGTCGACCAGCGGACCGCCGCCGCTCTGGGCAAAGTTGACTCGCCAGTACTTAGGATGAGTCGGCGGCAGACTAAAGAGCGACGAGGCGTTGCCGTGCAGAGCGACCAGATCGCCCACTTCGCCCGAAGTCACGATTTCCTGGACCCTGCGATTGACCGGGATTAGCCGGTGGTAGAAGGCGATTCCCAATGTCAGATTCCGCGCCTCAGCCGCCTCAACCATCGACTCCGCCTCTCGCGCGGAAATCGCCATAGGTTTCTCGACAAGCACGTGGAATCCGTGAGACAGGGCTTCCAAGGTCTGTGGCGCATGCAAATCGACCGGGGTTGCGACATAAACGGCATCGAATTGCCCCCATTCGAGCATGTCTTTGTAGTCCGTGAAGGTGTCGGCAACACCGAGCTTCCGCCCGTACTTATCAAGCTCCGCTTCAGACCGGCGGCAGATAGCCGCAAGCTCGCTGCCCTGATGCTTCAGAATCGCGGGCGCAACGGCCTTGTCGGCAATCTCGCCAAATCCCGCTACCGCCCAGCGCAAAGCTTCAGCCTCAGATGCCGGAAGTAAAGCGAGGCACGGCGCATTTCGAGGAGCCGTGCCCAGACATCACGTCCAGCGAAAGCAGAATTACAGTCAAAACGTCAAGTAATCTCTGCGGCTTCGTAGATCCACTCATGACCGTTTTCGCGAAGAAAGTCTTCCGCAGCGAGCGGTCCCCACGTCCCCGGAGGATATAGAGCCAGCGGCTGGCTATCAGCGGCCGCCCACGCCTTTGTTATCGGATCGGTCAATTGCCAAGCCAGCTCGATTTCGTCGCTACGGGTAAACAGTGACGCGTCGCCCTCGATGGCGTCGAGAAGCAGCCGTTCGTAAGCGTCGGGAATGCGCACGCCCTCCATACCCGAGCTGTAGCTGAAGTCCATGTGGACCGACCTCACGTTCCGATCGGAGTCAGGCACCTTGGTCTCGAATTTCAAATGAACGCCCTCGTCCGGCTGGATGCGGAGGACCAGGGTATTGGGCCTGATAGTGGCCCCGACGCTGGATTCGAACAAGATGTGCGGTGGGCTTTGAAACTGGACGGCGATCTCGGTAACGCGTTCGTTCAGGGCCTTTCCCGACCGCACGTAGAAAGGTACATCCCGCCAGCGCCAGTTGTCGATCAACAACCGCGCAGCGCAGTAAGTCGGAGTTTTGGAGTTGGGCGCGACGTCTAATTCATCTCGGTAACCGCGATACTGTCCGCAGACTGTAAACAGAGAGGCGTCGTGGATCGAAATGGGACGCACCGCCTGCAAGACCTTTACCTTTTCGTTCCTGAGAGCGTCCGCATCAGACGTGGCCGGCGGCTCCATCGCCACGAGCGTCAGGAGTTGCAGCAGGTGGTTCTGGAAGATGTCCCGCAGCACGCCTGACGACTCGTAGTAACCGCCTCGGTGCCCGATGCCTTCCGCCTCGGCCACGGTAATCTGCACCTGCTCGACGAAATTTCGATTCCAGACCGGCTCGAAGATCGCGTTTGCAAACCGGAAGAACAAAATGTTCTGGACAGTGTCCTTGCCCAGATAGTGGTCGATCCGGTAGACCTGCCGCTCGTTGAAGACGGAATGCACTCCCTCGTTCAACGCCTGAGCTGACTCGAGGTCGCTGCCGAACGGCTTCTCGATGACCACTCGCGGCCAGCCTGACCGCTCCTGAGCCATACCCAACTCGCCGAGATGCGACACGCTAACAGGGTAGAAGCGCGGTGCGGTCGCGAGATAGTAAACGCGGTTCGACTCCTCGCCGTCCTCCAACTCCGACAGCCGCTTGTCGAGCGCCCCTACGTCGTCGATTTTCGTCAGGTCACCCGGAACATAGTGCAGGTTAGACGCAAATCCGGTCCATTCCGGAGAATCGGATTCGGCAACGGCCTCGCGCATCCGGGCCTGAAAATCCAAGTCGGTCAATTTGCTTCGCGCGAACCCGACTATCCTGACGCCTCCGGGGAGCCGCCCTTTGCGGTACAGGTTGAACAGCGAAGGCACCAGCTTGCGGCGGGTGAGGTCTCCCGAAGCTCCGAAAATCACTACGGTTGCGCCGGCCGGCATCAGTCCTGCACTCTCGTCTTCACGGCGTGACCGCCGAACTGATTGCGCAAGGCCGCGAGCATACGATCCGAGAAGGGCGAAGCGTCTCGCGACCGGAATCGGCGCAATAGCGAGAGGGTTATCACAGGAGCGGCGCTATCCAGATCAACCGCCTCCAACACGGTCCAGCGCCCCTCTCCAGAGTCCTCGACATAGGCTTCCAACCCGCTGAGATCGTGGTCGTCGTCAAGCGCGGCGACCGCAAGGTCTAGCAGCCATGACGACACCACGCTGCCGTGCTGCCAAATCCTACCGACGGCAGCGAGGTCGAGGCCGAGGTCCGTCTTCTTGTGCATTATCTCGAAGCCTTCGGCCATGGCCTGCATCATGCCGTACTCAATGCCGTTGTGGACCATTTTGGTGAAGTGGCCGGCCCCGGTCGGCCCAACGTAACCGTATCCGCGGTCCGCGCCCGGCGCCAGCGTCTGAAAGACCTGCTCGATATGATCGAACGCGCTCCGGTCGCCACCGATCATCATGCTGTATCCACGCTCCAGCCCCCAGATGCCGCCGCTCGTCCCCACATCCAGGAAACGAAGCCCCTGCGACGACAGGGCTTCACCTCTCCTGATGCTGTCCTTGTAGTTGGAGTTACCGCCATCTATAACAATGTCGCCGGGTTCGAGCAACGGAGTCACCGAGTCGAGAGCAGCGTCAGTCACCGCGCCAGCGGGCACCATCAACCAGACCGTGCGGGGCGAATCGAGCTTGCCGACTAGATCTTCGATCGAAGATGCCCCGATCGCGCCTTCCCCGGCAAGCTTCGCGACCGGCCCAGGACTGCGATTGGAAACCACCACTTCAATCCCACCGCGGACAAGGCGTCTCGCCATGTTCGCGCCCATGCGGCCCAGTCCGTAAATACCAATGTTCAAGACACAAGACCTCCTACTAGCCGTTCAAATATCACGTACCCGGTGAAGCTGCTCCAATCTGATTCGGCAGCTTCGAGGCTAAATCCCTTCCGATAAGCTGAGCAACCGCGCCGGATAATCGCCCGACAATTCCACCCGGGCGATCGGCAATCCCCGTTGATTCAGAACCTGAAAGTCGCCGGCGGACTGAGCTGCGACGAGAACGTCGAATCCGTAGGACTCTCCCGGTATCGGCACACTCTCGTAATCTCCCCCCACTATTTGCAGGAACAGCCCATTTTGTTTGCCGCCCTTGTGTAGCTGGCCGGTGGAGTGAAGAAACCTCGGTCCATAGCCGAGAGTGCTGGGCAGGCGATGGCGTTCCAGAAGCACCCGCCGCAATTCCGCGACCGCCGCGTCCGTTTCCGGCGATTCGTCCAGATAGACCATGATTGCGACGTAATCGCCAGCATTTGCCTCATCTAACAAGCTGCCTAGTGTGTGATCGGATTTCAAACCGGGGAACCGACCGGTCGATTGATATTCGCTGAGAAGACGGACGGTACTGTCTTTGCTGCCCTGAACGTTCGGCTGGTTGAATGGATGGATATCCAACAGCGCTCCCGCAACGGTCGTCGCGAATTCCCAGCGATAGAACGACGCTCCGAGGTCGTAGAGGTCCGCCAGATTCTCTCTCAAGACCGGATGACCTGCCCATTCGAGATTCGCCGCGTGCGCGTCCGTAGCCCCGTTGTCATCGCCATCCAGGCGAAGATATGCGAACAGGCGATCATCCCCATCCGACTCCGGGCCAGCCATCGGCCCCATCGCTTTGGGCAATTTTC
>JAPOVO010000424.1 GCA_026708165.1 Chloroflexota bacterium
CCTAAGCGCGCTCACTCCCTCCTCGTAAGCCCGCTGATTGTTCATGTCGGCACCCCCTTCAGGGCGACCTCCTCAACAGCCTCCCGACTGCGGAACCAGTTCTGACAAGATCCCCTTGGTCCTTGGCGCGCGTATCGACTCGGGAGTCCCGGCACAACCGCGCCAGATTTACGAGGAGCTGGTCAGACAGCCAACGGACTACGGGGACTGCCACGCCGTCGCCAATCGCCCTGTAGGCGTCGTTGTACCTTGACGGAAGCCAGAAAGAGTCCGGCACTCCCATCAGGCGCGCCGCCTCCCTCGGCGAAAGGAGGCGGGATCTTACGGTCCCTTCGTCAACTGCCAACACAATTTGACGACTTGAGCCGCCTTGGGGCGTTCTCAGACATCCCGCGACGCCATCGAATCGTACTTCAGCTCTCTGAACACCTTGGCGTATCCTCTTGTAGATGAAGCCCACCGATCGTCCGCGCTCGATAGCGCGTTCGGTTTTCCGCGAATTCACGTCTGTCATCATTGCCAAGAGACGCTTCGTCTCCTTGGGCTCGTGCCACTGTACGCTCGTGGGATTCCCTTCGATGATGTCCTCGACTGGAGAGATCGTGGACGAGGGCTCTGGCAGCTTCCACCACCGCCATGAATCTCGTAGCGTTGCCGGGAATCTTGTGTGAGCAGACTTAGCAGCCTTGGTGAACCATGGAG
Source organism: Chloroflexota bacterium (assembly GCA_026708165.1). Classification (GTDB taxonomy): domain Bacteria; phylum Chloroflexota; class UBA11872; order UBA11872; family VXNJ01; genus JAPOVO01. The sequence goes on from JAPOVO010000424.1 coordinate 703, forward strand.
CCTCAGTAACCTCTTCATTTACCAGGAGTGAGCAATCAACACGAGAATCCACAGCGACTACGAATACTCTCGGTCGAGACTGAGGCAGGAACTGGCGAGCGTCGATAACCAGAGGACCGAACTGCATCCCCAAATCGGCAAGGGACTCGCACAATATGGGGAAGTTCTTCCCGTAGAGCATCCCGACCACATTTTCAATGACAATCAGGGGTGGCCTGTCCCCTTCGTAAAGCGAATCACGCATCAACCTCCAGAATTCCCAGTAGGTCCCGCTGCGCTCCGCTCTCATGCCTTTCCGCCAGCCCGCTAGGGACAGGTCTTGGCACGGGAACGACGCCCAGGCCATGTCAGCTCCCGCCGGCAGCGAGTCTGTCCTTATGCCTGCCACGTCGCCCAGCACAAAGTTCTCTGAACCGAAGTGAGCCTCGTATATTTGCTGTTTCCGGGAATCGATGTCGTTAGCCCACACGCATGACCACGAGGGCTCTAGACCAAGTCGGACGAGCCCAGCTCCTGCGAAGAAGTCCAAGAACGTCAGCCGCTCAACGTGCGAGTGGTCCGCCGTGCTGGCGTGGTCATGATCGGCGGGTACGCCATTTGTTGCGTAGGTTGAGGTCATAGCAGTCCCCAGAGAGTTCGTTGGGTTTGGCGGGTTCGTCCTCGCGGCATATTTCGCATCAACTCCACATACTGCCCTGGGTCATGAGCTCTCAGCGTTGCCAATAGGGGCAAGACCGAGTCGCCAAGCTTCGAACTGATCCTCATCGTGATAGGTGATCAGGACCGCCGGAGCGTCGCCACGAAGCAACTCGAACTGTTCGATGTACTGACCAACCTGATCTGTGCCTCCGGGACGACTCAACAACCATCGCGACGCGATGTCTGTAAAGTCAACTACTTTGCGTCCGTCGATCAAGTCAGTCCGCAGCTGCTTGCGCCTTATCGCGGCATTGACCGCATCGGCGCTCCCGACCATTCGGCGGGCTGACGCCGCATCAATCCACCAGCGGCCACTCGGCAGGCCAACTAGGCCGTCAGACGTCGTAATGCAATGCATCAACTCAGTCGGGCTGGACATGTGCTTCTCCTAATCTGCTGTTGGGCACGACAATTCCGTGGGCAATGACTGCCACAGCCTGCCAAGAAAGCTACTGATGCTGTCAAGTCCTGTCAAGTCGTCGGGGCCAAGCCTCGCCACTACCACAATGCCGCCCCTGGGCACAATGGCTTGCAAGGCAATACTCGAAAACGACCCACTGAAGGAGTGAGGCCCCCAACTTGGCTCTTGCCGAACGATAGCTAAGCCACGCCCTCAGCCGTACACCGTTCGTCGACTCGACGGAACTGGCGAGCATCCTCGGCGAGCCTCAAGCCACGGTCCACCAAACCCTGAGCAACCTGCTCGCCGAAGGCATCGTGGAGAGGGCCAGCCACGGCACCGTGCACCTGGTGTCGAACCAGAGACACCACCTGACGGCCAAGGGCATCGGCGAAGTCGCCTGGGTAGTCGGTTCCAACACGCTCTCCGTTCCTGTGCGGGCCTACCCATTGTCCAGAGAGTGGCTGACGCTGCTGATCCCCAAGATGGTCGCGATGGGCAGCATCTACGACTCGCCGCATCGATGTTCCCCGGCATCGATGGGCTCTGGTCCGGGCTGGAGTTCCACCGAAGGGGGCGCTGCGACGCCACCATCGCGCTACACGACGGCCGCAGCTTCGACATTGTGCGCCAGGGCCTCGCGCTGCGGCGTGGGTCACTCTACGGCCGGTTAGGGCCATAGCCGAGAACGACTACAGCCGTCGCCCCGGGACCGTTCTCATCCGGGTGCCCAGCGTGTAGGAAGTGAGGCTTTCGACGAGGTTCTGCGACGTCCGAAATATGGACGATTGCTACGTTGCCGTGGGGTCTAGTGATGCGTTTGAAAGATGGGACATTCGCATCTTTTGTAGCGCCTCGTGGGTGATCGGCAACAGGTTCTTTTCACTGGTGTCAACGCCGGGATAGATTTGACCCAGGATCGCCGATTTAGAATTGACCCACCCGATCCTGTGACTTGGTGTTGTCGGGCTCCTCCAGCGATGGGTTGAGCAGTAAGTTGAGCTCAGCAGACCGGCCTGTCGTTTTTCCCTGAGCCGGTAGCTCTCGCCGCGGAGGTTGAGCACGTGGCTGTGGTGCAGCAGGCGGTCAAGGATGGCCGTGGCGATGACGGTGTCGTCGAGCAGTTCTCCACTCCGCGATGCCCTTGTTGGAGGTCAGGATGATACTGCCGCGCTCGTACCTGGCCGAGACCAGGCTGAAGAAGGCGGTGGCGGCCTCGCGGTCATAGGGCCAGATGCCCAACTCGTCGACGATGAGCACCTTGGGAGCCAAGTAGACTCGCACGCGTCCCAACGAGAGCTACTTCCGGTCGCCAGAGCATGAGGACGACCTGACCTCGTTCCCACCACGCTGTTCGTCATTGACACCGAAGACGTCGAGGATACCCACGTGAACACCGCAGCTCGGATGAGCCGTATGTCGCTGCCCCTCCTTGTGTCATGCATCCCCGTCCCGTCAGACACGGGGATTCTCGGAAATTCATGGCGTCCGCTGTGGGACTCGGAGTCTCCGACACTGCCGTTGTCAGGGCTGAGCGCCTACCAGTGGGACAGTCTCTACCATCGGATGCGTCCTCGTCCCGTAGGGGGTTAGCGACAATGCGACGCTATCTGCCCTTTATGCAGACGTAGTGAAGGCCATCAAGGCTCTGCAGCCGGTGCCCTGCTCCGCGAAACCCTCGGCCCACGGCAGGCAGACTCGAGCATTGCCTGCTCTTCAGTAGTAGAGCCATCTATTCGAGATAGACTGCTCCACTTCATCCGCAGAGACAACCGGGTCGATGGTGTCCAGCTTGTCCCGGTCGATCATCTTATTCGCATTGATCGCCGTACGTAAGGGGCTCGACGATATCCAATTGCTGCCCCAAATCTCTGGCGGACGGTCCCTTTGCGCCACCAAACGGCACAGCAACTCATCCAAATGCAAATCAGGGAAAAACGGGTAACTGATCCTCTGAAGCCAGACTTGCATGTGGCCGGTATTCGGGATTTGAGCGAACTTTCTGTAGATGCGTTCAATTGCGTCCTTTCTCTCGGAATCAGCCTGCAAACAGTCGATCAGTTGACTTAATGTCGCCGCCGCAATCGCCTGGGTTTTCGGGTTGCGATATGCAATATCAGTAACGATGCTGATCAACGGCAGGGGTGAGTGATCTGTATCGGCCTCCAGAAGGAGCTTGTGGAAGTCTTTTAGAGCTCGATTTACGCTTCCAGCATTGGGGTGCTTCAGGCTGTGGTCGTGAATTGTCATCAGGTACCGCTGCAGATCCCCGTGATTGTGTGTGCGGAATGCCCAGTTGAGCCTGTCTGTCTTTATGGCTGAGCGTATGACCTCACTGCTGACTTGAGTCTTGCTGGGATTCAGTTTCAGTCCTAGATCAATCATTACTTCCGTAAGGCATTTGAGAATCCGCTCTCCGTCCTGCGGATTGTTGACGAATATTCGATAATCATCCCGATATCGAAGGATCTGAAAGCCCCGTATCGAACTACTGTCTATCTTGTTCGCTAATTCGAGGTCTGCATAGCCGAGCACCATTTCAGCGATGAAGTCCATGAGCACGGATCCCTGGGGTATACCGTTGGTCTGCCCCTGTTGCATGTCCAGAATTCGGTTGTCGATGACGTTACCGACAAGACTGTGTTCATCTCGATTTGCTTTAGCTTCTGACTTTGTATGGAGAGCCCATGCGATCGAATGCGTGTATATGGCGGCGTAGCAGTCAACAATATCGGTGTGGATAACGAATTCGTAGTCCAAGGCCAACTCAATGGATGTTCGCTCCACACTCGACCACAACGCGCTTCTTTGCACGGCTTCATCTTGTTCGTTTGTCGACTCCTGAGCAGGCAGGCTCAGGCATTTGATACCGGCGCGACTCTTGAATTGACTGAAGCGATCGCAGATAAGCGACCAATGACACGGCTCGGTCAGAGAATGGACGAGGGCAACATATAACGCCGGATGAACAAGCTCCAGTGGACGCCACGCGTACCTTCCGTCCTTATTGTGCAGAATCGCATAGTTAACGTTGTCGACCGTGCGCGGATTAGCAGTTCGCAGCGACGAGAGTTGCTGTCCTTCAAGCACCGCCGCACCGTCGTGGAGGATCTTGCTGAAGTCAAAATATAGGGGCAGTTCGATACTGCAATACGTCTCTTTCTTCAGAAAGAACTCCCGCGCCTCGTCGGCGGATAGCTCTATGACGGAACGGCCAAGTTCGCCGTCGCTTGCCGGTGCGAAATTGCTGTCTGCCATCAAGTCGGCCCCTTAGTCATTCACCTTCCTCCAAGGCGCGTACTGCGAGCAATCTTACGGGGAGGAGGTCAAGGGTGCGCTTGTGCACGGTATAGTCTCTACTCGGTCGCACGGTGGGCTTCAATCGAAGCTCCTCGTGACGCCTGAATTCGGCCCTAGGGCGTCAGCGCGTTGGCTTGGTTAGCTTCGATGATTTGGTGACAGGACGAATGCGTTTGCCCGACCGCACCGGCTCGTGGTTCCCTTGGCTTTCGAAGCATCCCTGCGCCTTGCTAGTTGCGCTCGCGATTCTGTTGAGCCTCCCAGCCTTCTTGCTGTCGGCGTGTGCCGACAGGCCGGAGATAGCGTCGGAGCCCACCACGGTCGCAGTAGTCGCGGTTTTGCCGACCGTTGACCCGGAGCCG
>JAPOVO010000489.1 GCA_026708165.1 Chloroflexota bacterium
CATCGAGCGCGATCCAGCAGCCGATGATCGGTGTCCCGAGCCGCAGGTCGAAAAAGGCGTGGTCCTGGTGCCAGGGTTTCTCGCGGCCAATGCCACGGGGCTTTAGCAGGGCTTGATCCTGAAAAAGCTCCGGCTCGGTCGTACCCAGGAGCCGGCCGACGATCCGCAGAAGCCGGGGGTGATCGGCGATAGCCCGCAGACGCGGCTCGTGGCCGACGAAATGTTGCAGCTTGCGGACCATGTCGCGCCGCTCCTCCGGGCTGCTCGACCCAAAGCGGTTGCGCGTGCTGGCTTCATACTGCACGACTTCCGAGGGCACATCGGGGATTTTGCGGTCAATGAGGTCCATCACTCCCGCGAGCGCGGCATCGATCTCCCGCTCGGTGAAGAAGCCCTTTACGGCGAGAAAACCGGTCTCGCGGTAGTAGCGCACGTGGTCATCGGTGAAGCCGGCAACTCCATCGATGCCCGAAGCGACGTTGTCGAAGCTGAACAGGCGCTCCGGGTACTCCTCCCCGATATAGCGGTCGAATACCGGCTCGTCGGCGGGGGCGGTAGTCGTAGTGTTCCGTTCGGTTGCCATCGCTCTTCCCTCGTCAGATACATGCTATGGCATGGGGCAGCTTTGGGGGCGTGCGGCACCATGCCGCCCAACCGTCCCGCCTAACTGTACCCGGTCGGTGGATGGATCGGTTCGCGACAGCCGGAATCATGTGAACGCGGGCGCCGAATCATCGACCGGACTCAGAGGCAGGCGCGTTTTCGGTCGTTGCGCGCGGTTCCGTTTTCTGAATCGTCTCGATCTCGACCCAGAGGCCGTCGGAGGTCAGCGCGTAGCCTGCTTCGTCGGCGAGGTGTTCGAGCGTGTGAAGACCGATCAGCATTTCCTCCAGCGCGCGCTCGAGTATCTTGATCCAGCGCTGGTCGCAGGGTTTATGCCGGCGGGCGTGGTTCGCCTTGCGGTGGCGCGCCCAGCCGCGATTGTGCCGGACTTTGATCGGGGCCATCAGTTTGTGAGTCCGTTGACACGCGGAGCATGAGTGCCTGTCATCGTGAATACGGACCCGGTGGCTGTCCGCACACAGGCACACTGACTGTCGATAAATGTGATTTCAATCTTCGTCATCCTCGCGTAACTTCCTGGCGGTCTCTTCGGTGACGTGTTCATAGTCGTTCGGTATTTGTCTGTGACTTTGAAGTTATAAGACGGGTATTTGGTCGTCAAGTGGACAGAGACGAAGATTCAATGACGAAAAAAAGACGCCGCCAAAACGGGGATATGATTGGCGAAACAAGGCTCAGAAGAGGGGTCCCCAGGGCCCTGTGGATGAATCAGGGCGGATAGCGTTTTGACCTCGACCAATTCGGATCCAGAAACGATCACGGGCATTGTCCCGGTGATACCGACGCCGTTTGACGCGGCGGGTGAGAAGATCGATTTCGACGCGTTGAGCGGACTCGTCGAATTCGCGGTCGAATCGAACGCGGCGGCGGCCTGCCTGCCGGCCTATGGAAGCGAGTTCTACAAGCTGACGGAAGCCGAGCGGCATCGGTTGGTGGAAGCGGCGATCGCGGCGGCGGGCGGCCGTCTGCCCGTGATGGCGCAGTGCAATCACGGAAGTCCGCAGATTGCGGCAGAGTTCGCGAGGGGTTACGTGGAGGCCGGAGCCGACGTGGTGTCGTTCGCGCTGCCGCGCCTTTTTCCCCTGCCGGAGGGGGAATTGGTCGACTTTGCCCGCGTGGTATGTGAAGCCGTTTCCGTACCCGTTTTGGTGCAGGACTTCAATCCAGCAGGGGCCACCGTGGGGGCCGACTTCTGCCGCGAGCTGCACGCCCGGTGCCCGAATTTCCGCTATATAAAGCTGGAGGAGCCGCACATGGGGGCCAAGGTGGAGGCGATTCGGGAGGCCACGGCCGACCGTGTGGCAGTGCTCGAGGGGTGGGGCGGACTCTACACGCTGGAGCTGCTGCCAGCCGGAATCAAGGGGGTCATGCCGGGGCTGAGCGTTACCGACGTTTTGGCCGAAGTCTGGCGGCTGGGAATCGCCGACAGGATTGACGAGGCGTTCAGGCTATTCGCGCCGCTGACAGTGTGGCTGACGTTCGCGCTGACCGACATGGAACTGTTTAACGTGCTCGAAAAGCGGCTCCTGTTCAAGCGAGGGGCGCTCAACGGGCCGGCCACGCGCCCGGCGACTCAACACTTGGGTGTGGACCTGCTGGAGCACGCCGATTTCCTGGCCGGGCAAGTCATCAGGGTGGCGGATGGCTTGGGTACAGGGGCGTAATCGGGGCCGTAACAGGGACGGCGACTTCGGAGGCACTGGATACATGCGTCGGAGATTGTGAAGGTATAGACTGCGGCATGGTTGCAGATCGACCGTCCAAGGGAGGCGGGAAATCATGACATGGAAGAACTTGAGTCGGCGGAGGCTCCTTACGGCCGCGTCCGTGGGCGCCGGTTCCGTAGCCGCGATGGCGGCGCTGGTCGGCTGCGGCGAAGTGCAGACGGTAACCGAGAGGGTGGTTGAGGTCGTCACCAAAGAGGTGCCGGTCGAACGGGTGGTGACCAGAGAGGTAGTCAAGGAAGTTGCGGTCGAGGTTGAGAAGGTCGTCACCCAGCAGGTCGAGGTCGCAGTCGAGGTCGAGAAAGTCGTCGAGAAAACGGTCGTCGAGGAGAGGGTCGTAACGAAGGTCGTCCAGGCCGAGGCGATGCAGCGCAAGATCGAGACCGTGACGTTCTGGGACTTCGAGACGCGCGCGCTGGGCGTAGCGGCCCAGGAGGCGTGGCTGGCGCGGGCCGGTACGCACGCCGCCGTCCGCGTAGAGCGGCTGGGGGTGCCGTTCCCCGAGCTGGAGCCGAAGGTCCTGGCGGCCAAAGCCAGCGGCACCTTGCCCGACATGGTATGGAGCCAGCCGGACTCGTGCTGGACGTGGGCGGCCGCGGAGATCGTGGCGCCGCTCGACGATGTACATGCGGCAATCGGCGCGAACAAGTTCGGCAACAACCCGCTGGAGGCCACAAAGCTGGATGGGGTGAGCTACGGCATTCCGCAGTTCCTGTGGCCGCACATCATGTACTACCGCATGGACAAGTACGAAGAGAACGGCTTAGACGAGCCGAAGACGTGGATAGATCTGGGAGAGAACGGGGCGGCGCTAAACAATCCGCCTGACCACTACGGGTTTTTCACTTACCTGAAGGACGCGCACCCGAAGCTGGCCTGGAACCTGATGCCGGCGTTCGACGCGTACGTATTCGAACGGGACGGGTCGGTTGCGCTCGGCAGCCAGGGGACTCTGGGGTCGCTGTTACTGGCGCAGGGGCTGTTCTCGATCTCGCCGCCCGGCGTGGCAGGGAACGACGAGGGCGCGGGCCGCACGGCGTTCCTGAACGGACTGGCGTCGCACATGACGTCGTCAACGTCATTTTCGACCGGACTGGCGGCGGCGCCGGACGACCTGCTCTCGAAGGTCGGCGCCGTGGCACAGCCCAGCGTAATAGGCGACGCGGCCGGACTGGCCGGAATGAACATCCTCAACATCACAACCGGCTCGAAGCACCCCGACCGGATGATGGAGCTGTTCGTGTCGCTGTTCGATCACGAGATCTACCAGGGCTGGTTCATAAGCACGGTGCTTGGTTGGGCTCCCACTCTGAGGTCAGTGCAGGAAGGCACTGACTACTGGGAGAGCGCCAGGGTCAAGCCGGTTGCGCGATTGGTCCGGACAGGCGTGGAGGCATCCAACAAGGCATGGCCTTCGGGCGCGAAGTACGGTTCCGAGGGAGCCAGCCTGCTGGGCACGGTTACGGCGCGGAACGTCCTGAAGGACATGTTCACCAAGGTGTCCGATGGAGGCGATCCGCAAGCCGCGCTTGAGGACGCGACCGCCGAGGTCGAAAGGATTGTCGCCGACGCCGGCTAACCGGTCATCGGAACGCACTTAGAAGGCGGTCAAAAGGCGGGGCGCAGGCTGCTTGCCGGTCCGGCAACCGGAACACGGCGAGCGGTCGCGCCGCCGCAATACCCGGGGCGGTAGCTGATGGGTGTTCGCCTTAGTTTGCGACGGCGCGAGCAGCTGCTTGGGCTGGCGCTGATTGCGCCGACCGTTATCTTCATCGCCGCCGTCGTCATATACCCAGTGGCGGCGACACTGGGTCTTTCGTTCTTCTCCGAGAATCTGCTCAGGCCAGAAAGAGGCACGCAGTTTATCGGGATCGATAACTTCGCGCGCATCTTCCGGGACGACCTGTTCTGGATGGGGCTGAAGAACACGGTCGTGCTAACGGCCGCGGCGGTGGTCGGCGAGGTGGTGCTGGGGATGATCGTGGCACTGACGCTCAACGCGCCGTTTCGCGGGCGCGGCGTGATTCGAACGCTGAACATCCTGCCCTGGGTGGTGCCCTCGTTTGTGGCGGCGTTCATCTGGATATGGCTCTTCCATCCGCAGTTCGGCCCGATCAATCAGTTCCTGGTCTGGTCGGGGATCGTGGACCAGGGGATTCCGTGGATTTCGCAGGGATCGACCGCGATGGGATCGGTGATCGTGGTCTATATCTGGAAGGGATTGCCGTGGACGTTCCTCGTCCTGCTGGCCGGCCTGCAGAGCATTCCGGAAGAGTGGTACGAAGCAGCGAAGGTTGACGGCGCTTCGCCGTGGCAGCAGTTTCGCTATATCACCCTGCCGTCGCTGCGCTACATCCTCGTGATCGTGATCGTTCTCCGCACTATCTGGACGTTCAACAACTTCGATCTCGTGTACCTGTTGACGGGCGGGGGGCCTGCCCGGGCGACGGTAACGCTGCCTCTCAACGTCTATTCGACGGCGTTTTTGCAGTATGACTTTGGGCTTTCGGCGGCGATTGCCGCGTTCATGGTCGTCGTCGTGCTCGGCTTGTCGATCGTTGTTCTGAAACTGAGCCGGATCGAGACTGAAACGTGATCAAGCGGCTGCGGCGTAGCCGCATCTTGGGGACACACCGCAGGCGAGCGCTGCTGGCTTTGGTGATAACGGTACTCACGATCTTCCCGGTCTATTTCATGGTGTCCGGGGCATTGAGTCATCCGGATATATTCATCACCCGCCTAGGGGGGCAAACGGAGGGCGGTCTGGTAGACATTCTGTTTCCCAGGCCGCCGATCTTGCAGCACTTTCAGACGGTCCTTGCCGACGCACTGTTCCGTCGATACCTGATCAACAGCTTGATAGTCGCGACCATCACCACGGCGCTCGCGATTCTGGTATGCACTCTAGGGGCTTACAGTCTGGCCAGACTGCGCTTTCCAGGGAGCAACATGCTAGGCAGGGTAGCGCTGCTGACCTCCACGGTGCCGTCCG
>JAPOVO010000236.1:0-2801 GCA_026708165.1 Chloroflexota bacterium
TCTGTAGACCGCCCGGGACCCGGCGGGCCCGCCGGGGTCGGGAGACGACCTTAGCGTCCTGGCAGACATGCGGCTAACCGCGTCGAGCGTCCGAACTGATCCTGACGGCGCCCGCAGGGTCGTGGAGACGATTCTACGTGGGCTGGACCAGGAGCGATTCGCATGGTTACCAGCGGAGCGGGAACCTAGTGCCGAGGAACGGAAGGTAGCTATCGTCGCAACGGCAGCGCTTATCGCCTCACAGCGAGCGCGGACAAGTCGGGTAACCGATGCGCCGAGGCGACAAGAAGCACTAGTCCAATCCCGGCTCTCCGAGGAGGATTTCATCGAGGAGCAGGCAAAGCCGATCCCCAACGTATTCGCGGCACCGGATGTTGGTCGCTTCACCGGCGAGTGCATCGTTGGCGCGTCACGAAAGGCGGATATAGTTGTCCGCCTGTGGGACGGGCGCGTGATGCCGATCGAGTGCAAGGTCAGCAACTCAGAGGTCAACTCGATCAAGCGTCTCACGAACGACGCAGCCGTGAAGGCCCGAATCTGGATCGATGATCTGGGCCGGAACAATGTCGTGCCCGTCGCCGTTCTCAGTGGGGTGTTCGGCTTGAAACACCTTCGCGAGGCGCAGGATCGCGGGCTCACGCTGTTTTGGGCGCACTCGGTGGACGAACTCCTCTCCTTCGTCCGCGCTACGAGGGAGCAGCGATGAGGTAGACCGCAGGGGACATCAAGTCACTCTCTGTAGCGAGCATTGATGGAAGCCTGCTGAGTTACCATTCGGATCTGCGAGGGATCGCTGCAACCATTCGGGAGGCATAGGCGTCACTGCCTTTGCGGCTCCTGGCGTATCGACATCCTCCAGATCCGCTCCACCCGATTGTGGTTGACCGCCTATCCGCGTTGCCTCAGCAGAGGTCCGATCTTCCGATTGCCGTGCCTGCCGTCGCCGCTCGCGAACTCCACGATGGCCGCAGGCAACTCCCCTTCGTAGGCTGCCGCCACAGGCCTATACCGCTATGTCGATCGTGGTCGTCCGAGCACCTTGCAAGCAACGCCGCTCAGAAAACCCCGACACCTCCTTGATCCGCTCTACGCAGTGTTAGAACAAGGATGCCCCCAGAAGTTTCCCTGCGCCGCCTCCTTCAATATCTGGCTGTTCCATGTCGGGGCCCGCCGCCGCCGGCTTGACTTCCAAGTCCGCAGATCCTTGAGCGTTCGTGCTCGGCGGATTTGCTGCCGCCCGTACTCAGCCCGCCAGCGGTAAAACGCCTGCTCGATCACCGCCATGTTGCGACCGGTATCGATCACTGTGCTGCCCTCAGCAATAGCCATCTCGACCTGCCGAAGCTTGTTGATCACCTGGTTCTACTCAGACTTTTTCCATTCATTTGCCATGACGGGTGTCACGGCATCGGTTGGCCGGACCCTGTGGGATTCGCCCAGTGAACGGCGGCGCAACCGTTGAATTGGTCGCAGCCTAGCGTGCTGCCGACCACGGATCACAATCCAATATCATGATGGTTCGGTTTGCCAGCCTGCGTGTTCGCTTCGCGGACAGACGGAGGCGCTGTCGATTCCGTCCTTAGTGGAGAGCAACCGTGCCTGGCTTTAGAGGAGACTCCCGTGGCGTGACAGGGTGGACGGAGTGGCGAGGCACCCCCGACGATGGCGCCGCGCACCAAACGATCCTCACGTGGCTTCAAAACGCCGTGACTGCAGGCTTCCTCGACCAAACGCAGCCCTTGTCGCAGCGCGTCAAGGGAAATCTCGGTGAGTTTATCGCCTATTGGATAGGCAAGAGCTACGTCTTCACGAACGTCGCGATTGTTCACACTTCGAATGCTTGGGACCCTCTGTCGGAAATCTCTAGGCCAGACCTCGACATAGTTTGGCTGTATTTCGGAGAGACGGAAGCTGATGACTGGGCAGTGCTCCAAGAAGTCAAGACGACGGGAGGAAATTCTCTGTCGATTGCTGATGGCCTCATCAAGGACTACGAGAAGCTTTTCGGCGAGAACGTTCGCCTAACGCTACAAACTCGCCTCAGTGCTCTTAAGAACAAGCTCGACCAGCACGGCCAGGGTTATCTCTCGACTCGAGTGAGCGCGCTTGGAGGACCACGCCCAAGTCAGTCTCGCGGCATTCGGCTAGCCCCGACTCTGGTTCATGATGCGGCTCTCGACTCATCGGGCAAGATGATTGCAATTCGCCAAGTGCTCATTGGACAGGGCTGGTCCACCGATGCGGTTGAATGCTGGTCAGTCGCTCTGGGCGAGATTGAGCAACGACTCGTTCGCCTCGCTCGAGGTCAACTGTAATGCCACTCCCGCCTTGGGTTGATTTCGAATCCGCCGAACGATCTGCTGCTGTGATGGCGCGCGGTCTCTCAGGTTGGTCTGAGGCGTGGGGGACACTACTTGCAAACGCGCAGGCAGTCTTGGCGTCCCGAACTGACCTTCCAAATGCCGAGCTTGAGCGATCATACGACTTCGATGGATGGCGAGACCTCGTAGCAGCGGCGCGGATCCTAGACCTCGCCGCTACAGAACTCGGGGTCAACGAATTGGAGAATCGGAAGACGGCCGCAATCTTGGCGGCCTGTGCATTTGGGATGTCTGGAACTGCTGTTTCGGCTACAGCAGTGATTCGAAGTCATGGCCTTCTGGATTCTGATCTAAGCGCCGGTGAATTGGCCGCACTTGCCCTCAGTTCCCCGGTGCTAAGCCGCGAAGTGTTCCCAAGACTTCCAGAAGGATCGACGTATCGAACTTGCATCGAAAACGTCACGGCATTCTTGGCCAGTG
>JAPOVO010000236.1:2811-5332 GCA_026708165.1 Chloroflexota bacterium
CTTGAGCGCGGCTGCCGTGGCCTTGGAGGAGATAACTCGAGAAGAGCCAAGTCCATGGGAAGGGTATTTGTTAAGGCTGAGCCGCCTCTCTCTTGCGCACGCAGGTCGGCTCGCTGTCGCCAGAGTCCTGGGACCAAACGAATCGAGGTTCCCCCATGGCTATCTTGACCGGCTCACGGCCGATTCACCTATGCTGCTTCCTTCCCAGTACGAAGCTATTGATGAGCAGGGCGTTCTGGCTTCTGACCAGAACTTGCTCATCGCACTGCCAACAGGAACAGGAAAGACGCTTCTGGGGGAGCTAGCGCTTTTGAGCTCGCTAGGGCGGGAGCCGGGCCTTGTCTGTTATATAGCTCCCTACGTGGCCCTAGGGCGTCAAGTGGCGGAAAAGATATCCCGCCACACTCCAGCTGGTTTACGCGTGCACCGGCTGGTAGGCGGGTATCGAGAACCAGAGCCGCTTGATCCCGAGAACCGCTTGGAAGTTGTAGTTGCCACTCCAGAGCGTTTCGACGCGATGCTGCGCCTTAGTCCGGACCTTCTTTCCTCAATCCGCTGTGTTGTCTTCGATGAAGCACACATGATCGGTAACGATGAGAGAGGAATCAGGCTCGAGGGCGTACTCACTCGACTTCGTTTAGCCACACTCCGCCGGGAACCAGTGCCAAGATTTGTTCTATTGTCGGCCGTTCTATCGAATGCTCATGCGCTCGCGAACTGGATCGGCATTTCACCTACCAGTGTCATCCGTGGAACTTGGCGTCCGAGCGCGAAGCGACTGCTGCGGTGGACCGAGGACGGACGGCTTCGCTTGCACGCGGGTGACGATCCTCTTAGAAACGCTCCTTCTGAGGTTCTGGGCGAGACTCAATTGCCCTGGCCGAAAATGGGCTTTTATCCAGTGCGGCATTTTGGCGATATCAGAAGGCAAGAACCCCAAGCACTGGACAACGTTGCGTTTCTCGCCGGCTTTGAGCACGAGCAGTATCGACAGCCTGTCCTATGCGTGTGCTCTACGCGCCGTAGGACCAGGGAACTTGCTGCTCGAATCGCTCAGCGCTTTGCGGTTCTAGAGCCCTTGCCTGTTCGGATCGAGACCATCATGGACTTGATCGATCGAAGACATGCTTATCTCCGTCCGCTCAAGGAGGCTCTGCAACGCGGTGTCGCCTACCACAATTCAAGTCTTCCATTCGACGTGCGGGAGGGCATTGAGCGGGCTGTTGAGGACCGCGCTTTGAAGGTCGTTGCTGCGACAACGACGCTTGCGGAGGGCGTGGACCTCCCATTCCGCGTAACTATTCTGGCCGACTGGCTGACATTCGACGGTGATAGGAACCGTCCGATGGAGAGACTGCTGTTCAAGAACATTGCCGGACGGTGCGGTAGAGCTGGCCAGTTCACTGAAGGTGACACAATAATCTTCGACAATCCTGTTGGAGACTCGCAACTCACGGCTCCTGCTCGACGCCCCGTCTTGCAGCAAGGAATCTTCTTCTCGGAATCTGACCCCGTTCTCACGAGTGCGATCAGTCGACTTGCCCCGCGGGTTGCAGTTTCAACGGTCGGCTCCCAGTTGTTGGCTGCCATTCCAGAGAATCCCGAAGCGGACGACTTGCTATCGTCGTTTCTTGATCTTAGTTTCGCTCGCCAGACAGACGGTTCAGGCATAGCCGCTGACCGAATCAGGATTGCATACCGCGAAATCCTTGACGGACGGGATGGACAGCCCCTTGCAGTTGCAGCAAGTCCAGTTCGGCTCACACGCTTCGGAGAGGCGGCAAATCTCGGAGGACTTTCCCCCGCTACCGCTAGGAGACTTCGGGCGACGCTGGGCGCGCTCTCGCATCACGGAGCATTGCGAGACGACCTAATTGCGATGAGTGTGGCGTTGCTCAAGGCTCTGGGTGATGTCGTTGAGCAGGGGAACCCTGACCTCCGGAAGGCCGTCGAGAACCCGAGGAGCCGCCCGGTTGTCCGGCTCGATGAACTAGAGCTCGTTTTCGATCTCTGGCTGGCAGGGGAGTCGATGGAGACGATCTTTGCTGCACTTCCCGCCAATCGTCGATCACAGCGTAGACCAAGGCTCGAGACCTGGCTCGAAGGAGTAGCTGAAGACAGCACGTGGACCGACCAGTTCGCGAAATTCTACGACTTTATGAGCAGCTGTCTAGAGTTCTTCCTGCCGTGGCTGCTACGGGCCGCGCGCCATTTGGCCGAGATCGACGTGCAGCCAGAGCGACCCTGGGGAGCGTGGGCGCGCTTTGTTGAGTTAGGTGTAGATAGTACCTGGGCGGTTCGGCTGATGGATGCTGGTGCGATAGCCGACCGAGCAATTGCTCGCAACGTTGGTCAACGGCTGGACGACTTGATGCCAGATGCCGAACCAACAGCCGAGCAGATGCGGCGAATCCTGACCGACTCGGTCGGAGACGACAGCCATGTCGTAGCGGACGTGATGCAGTGGTACCGTCAGAACCCAGTCGATTGGCAGGTTTGGAATTGAATGGCTCTTTCCAAG
>JAPOVO010000163.1 GCA_026708165.1 Chloroflexota bacterium
GCGGTGAGGGTCGTGTCGTTGTTGGCGATGCCGAGCTACTCAAGGTCGTAGATCGCGTTGCGAACGCCGTCGCGGCTCAAGCCCGACAAGGCCATCAGTTCGTCGGTGGAGACGCCCTCGTCGATGGGCGCATTGATCAGTCTTTCGACGATCCGGACGAGCGGCGGTCGATGGCGTTCGTCGGTCTTGGCAAGGCGTTCCTTGGCCTCGTCGAGGGAGCTGACCAGGAGCGAGGACGCGAATATCTCGGCGCGGTTCTCGGCGCGGTTCTCGGCGCGCTGCTCGAGGCGTGCGTCTTCGAGCCACGCGATGGCCGTCTTGATTCGGGTGTCGTCGGTGTGGGTGTCCCTTCGGAACGCGTGCTCGTCGTCCTCGAGCAGGATCTCGCCCGGGGTCGCGACGACTTCGCTGTTCCGGCCTCGACCGCTGCGGTCGTTCTTCGCTTGAGGTTCCTGAGCGCCCGGCAGATTCCGTCGATCTCGGGGCGGGTGAGTCGCGATCGCGCGGCGAGCCCGAACTGGCGTTCCATGTCGTCTGCCGTGTAGAGGAGCACGCAACTCGCCGCCTCGGCGTCCCGACCGGCGCGGCCCGCTTCCTGGAGGTAGTTCTCCAGCGAGCCCGGAATATCGGCGTGAACGACTAGCCGCACGTCGGGCTTGTCGACGCCCATGCCGAAGGCGTTGGTCGCCACGATGACGCGTAGCCGGCCCTCGATGAAATCGTCCTGGACCTGCTTCTTCCGTTCCGGTTGAAGACCCGCGTGGAAGTACGCCGCCGACCAGCGCTTGGCCACGAGGTATCGCTACCGTCGTCCGCTGCCGAAGGCCATCTTGGAAACCGCTCCTCCGGGCAAGGAGTGGACTATTCGCGGCGCCGGGCAGGCTGTGTCACGTTTTCGACGCGTTACGGTCAATCGCATAGTTCCGAATCCTGCCGTGATGACGATTGAGATTCCGGATGCCACCCCGGAAATGCCGCACGCCATCACCACGGCGCTGGCCAACATGCGTGGTGGCAAGCTAAAGGCGATGGTTGTTTCGGAGCAGCGAACTGATCGTCATCTGCGACACGTTGAAGTGTTCGGCAGCGTCGTGGTGGCGATCCTCCGATCTGTCGCCGTCAAGAAAATCGTCCACGGCACCGATGGGTGCAAGCATCTCCGCAGCGAACGCTCGCTGCGCCTTTTGCCGGTACGTGTATGACTGCGTGGCAGGCAATAGCGGGTCGCCGATGTTGTTCTCGAAGAGTCGGTCGGCGATTAGCCGGGCCAAATCGAACCGTCGGCCGGTCTCCCATTTTGATCGCATCGCGATCCTGCATGAGCCAGTTCCGTCGTCCATTGCGAACGAAATTGCCGGGGCTGTGCGGTCTCGTTCGTTGATGACCCTGGCGCTCGTCCCCGCCATGCTTGCCAACATCGGCGTCTCCACGGGTTGCCCGTTGAGACCTGCACCTCGTCTAACCGCATGGGCGGTCGCGACACCGACCTGCCACGCATCGCAGGTACCCCACACCGGAACATGAGAGTCCGGCGACGGTCGAACTACGTCCTCGACGCGCCCGTCGAATCCCACTTCCTTCTGAACACGCTCGATATCGGATGCTGCAACCACATCACCTGCTCTCGTATTCGCATCCGCCGCTAGTTCGGCGACCGCGTCGCACCCGAGTTTGTCGACATCCGCGACGCGTTTGCGGAGGGCGGCGGGATTGGCCTCCTCCGGGTCGAACCCTAGCATCGCCTCGATGCGCCGCCTGACCGAGACATCCGGTCTGTCAATGTCCTCCAGCAGCGCGGGCCAGAGACGATGAAGTTCCGTATTCTCGGTGTGCGCACCGTCGAGCATGCGCAGGACGTCATCGATCAGCTTCCGAGCGGCGTCTTGGAGACATTCGAGGCCGATCAGCTCGGACCTCCCGGCTCCAACATACCGAAACGCCGTAGCATAGGGATCTTCTGATCGAAAGGACCCAACCGACACTTGAAACCCGTCAGAAGCAAGTTGAATGTTCGGCCACACGTACCCTTCGCCAATTGTCGACATCCAATGGGCGAAGTCCCAATTCATCGGTGTTTCGTCGGGATCGTCGGTCAGGCTCGGTTCATACGCCAATCGCCACCAGTTCCTGACTAGCCACTCGGCCAAATGGTAGCCCGAGACATACGGACCCGGCTGAAGTTCGTTGCTATCCAGCGCGACCCCTTCCGTCATGAGGCACCCGTTGGCAATGATCGAAAGCCTGCCGAACGACGCTCTCTCCTCCCGGGAGCCGACCTTCAGCCTCTCGGGTTGCAGCGAGAACTCTAACTGTTCGCCCCGGCGCGCTTCTTCCATTCCTTCAATATCCATTTGCGAGCTTGGTCGTCTCTACTCAACCGATACCCGTGGTAGCAGCGACTATCTCCTCCAAGTTTGGCTTCGTAGACCTCCCCGTCCTCGTCTACCGCCCAAGCATACTTCGGCAATACGTTCCTATTCGACTCAGCGGACACCATGCCGAGGCGGATCGCGCTTTCAAGAAGCTCCCTCGCTTCCGCCAGATAGATGATGCGTTTGTCGTCGCAAAGCGACTTCGTGGGTCTCGGGCTAGCTGGCGGTTCCAACCCATAGTCCGCTGGCTTGGACTTGTGGTAGCTCCGACCGTCATAGCGTGCGATATCCGAGAACCCGTCCAATTCGGCTTGCGTATAGAACCCAAGCTGGGCCGGTCGCCGTCTGGTGGACAAGACCCGAAATCCCCCCTCTCGCCCTCGAATCCGAGTTCGTCCTGTTGGGCACGACGCGTTGACGGTCTCGTTTGACAACCCCACCGCCACCACATCGCATTGGCTTGTCAACCATACCATATACGACACCTGAGCCACCGTGAGTTCACCTGCCAGCGCCTTGCCCAAGGTTGGCGTGGGTGCAGTTGATCCGGGATCCAGTGCCCCGCAGGGTTCTTGTTGCCCTGAACCTTTTTCGGTGATCTACCATGTCCACGCCCCCGGCGGGTGTGCCGGGTAATTATCCGCGAGACCGTTGCCCGACGATGCAGGCGATGTCTGCAATTCCCGTCAGCGATTGCTGGTATGTGGCGTAGGAGATGGCCGACATCGCCCTTCCATTTCCCCAGTTCCGGCGTGAGATCCGGTGCGGACAGGCGGGGGCCACGGCGTAGTCGAACCGGCGAGGCGTCTCCAGAGCCGCTGATCCGTCCCTCACAGTCCCATTGTCCACAACAAGCCCACCGTCATTCAGGCAGCCATCGGCGTTGCTTGTGATAGTCATCCAAAAAGTTGTCATCAAATTTGTTGACAACAATTCTGTTGAGAAACTATTGTCGCGCCGTTGCGACTGGGAGGAACGGCCACAATGAGATCATCACCGGGAAGATGGGTACAAGGCGACGATTTCTTCGGTCGCGAGGCCGAACTTGCCTTGCTGGCCGAACGGGTCAGGGACGGCAGTCACGTGCTGTTGACCGGCCAGCGGCGCATGGGCAAGACCAGCTTGGCGCGCGAATTGGGCCGGCGCCTGGAGCGCGACGGCTGGCTGTTCTTCTTCGTCGATGTCGAAGAAGCGGTTCATCCGCAGGATGTCGTAGCGCTCATCGCGCAGCGAGTGCACTCGGTTCGCACGCTCGCGAATCGCTTCGCGTCGACTATGGCCCGGTTGGCCGCCAACGTTGAAGAGGTCAGCGCATACGAGTTCCGCCTCAAGGTCCGTGCCAGCCTAGATGACGGCAACTGGCGCCGGCTCGGCCAAGAACTGCTCGAGACGTGCGCCAACGAACCGAAACCCGCCCTCATCGTCCTCGACGAACTCCCGATCTTCCTGCTCAGCCTTCTCCGCCATGAACGCGGACGCGAACGCGTGGACGAGTTCCTCACGTGGTTGCGCGCCGTACAGCAGAACGTCGCCGGTCGCGGTCTGACCTTCATCGCCTCCGGCAGCATCGGCCTCATCCCGCTCGCCACCCGTCTAGGACTACCGGACCGCATCAACCGCCTCCACACCTTCCGTTTGCGACCGTGGAACCGAGACACCAGCGCTGGTTGCCTCGCGCGACTTGCCGCGCGCCACAGATTGGACGTCGAGTCCGGCGTCGCCGACGCCGTGGTCGAGAAACTCGGCATCGGCATTCCCCACCACGTGCAGTCGTTCTTCGCCCACCTGCGCGAGGACGCCATGATCCAAGGTCGCGCAGAGATCCGCCTCGAAGCCGTCGACCGGGTCTACCGAGACTCCCTGCTCGCGCCCTGGGGCCAGATCGACCTCATGCACTACGACACACGGCTCCGGGACGCCTTCGACGAACGGGGCCACCGCATGGCGCTCGAGATTCTCACCGAAGCGGCCACCCAGGGCATCTTGACCGCCACCGCCCGCGACCGCTTCGAGGCACATCTCGCCGCACTGGGCGACGAAACCCCAGGCCGAATCACGACCGTCCTCGACGTCCTCGTCCACGACGGCTACCTGGTGCCGCGCGACTACGGCCACGTGTTTCAGTCGCGGTTGCTACGCGACTGGTGGATCGCCCGGTTCGGGCGTGGGCACGAGTCGTTCAAAGAACGCGACGCCGCCATTGCGGGCGTCGAACGATGACTCCCCCGATGGGGGCCGTCCGCAAATTCAATCCCGGCACCGGGCAGACCGACGACGAAGTCATCCGCCAGTTCGTCGTTCGCGAGAGCGAACTGGAGATCCTCCTCGATGCCCTGCGCAGCAATATCGACGCGGCCTGCTGCCAAAGCACCCTCGTCGTCGCGCCCCGGGGCGCCGGCAAGACCATGCTCCTCGCCCGAACCGCTGCAGAACTGCGCTCGAATCCGGAGTACTCGCAGCACCTGCTGCCCGTCCGGTTCATGGAAGAGAGCCACGAGGCCTACGACATCGGCGAGTTCTGGCTGGAGGCGCTTTTCCATCTCATCCTCGAGATCGAACCCACCGCTCCCGACCTCGCCCGCGAGCTGCGTCGGTCGCGCGACGATCTCTGTGCACGCTGGCGCCCCGACCTCGCCACCCAGGCGTTCGGCACTCTGCTCGACGCCGCCGACCGCCTCGACCGCCGGCTCGTGTTGATCGTCGAGAATCTCCAGAACCTGTGCCGGGATGTCGACGACGACTTCGGCTGGTCGCTACGCGCCGTACTGCAGAACGAGCCCCGCATCATGCTGCTCGGCTCGGCAACCACCCGGTTCCAGGAACTCCGCAACGCCGACGAGCCCTTCTTCGAACTGTTCCGCTTCGTCGACCTCAAACCGCTCGACTCGGCCGCGTGCCTGCGCCTCTGGGGCACCGTGAAGGGCGACGGCCTGTCGGAACGGACG
>JAPOVO010000169.1 GCA_026708165.1 Chloroflexota bacterium
GGACATCCGGCTGAGCGCGTTCGAGATCACGGACCATCTCCTGAAAATAGTTGTCGATCTGCCCAGCATCCACGGCATGGCGATGGAGGTGGTGTCTTTCAGCGAGATGGATAGCGCTCCGGCAGGACTGGCTGACGAGATTGCCGAGGTGCTGAACGCGGTCGGCGCGCAAGTGCTTTCCGAGGCATGGAGCTACGAAATCGAATTTCGAGAAGGCGACAAGTCTGAGACTTTTCGGGGCGAGATAGCAAGCGGTGACTGAGTCGGACCAGAGCGCCGTCTGGTGGACGCTGGAACACCGGCTGCAAGCCGATCTGGCTTTCTTCGAGGACTACTCCAAATGGAGCGCGTTCAGGCTGATTCGTTCAAGCCGTGAACTGCTGGAGGCCTTCGAAGCTTCCAGTTCTCGCGATGAGCGCAAGGACTTCGCGGCGCGCATCGCCCTAAATCACCGCGAAGCCCTGGAGACGTTCGGAGCGCTTTGCCATGGTCTGCAAACCAGAGGCCAGGGTCCCGCGATTCGCGGGATATTGCACTGCACAGTGTCGCAAGCCCGCGACGTGCTGCGAAGCATACGAACCCGGTCCCAAGTGGGGTTCGCGGAATTCCTGAATCTGGAGAGGGCGCTGGCGGTTGAAGGCGCCGCGCCAGCGGACTACGACGGCGATCTGGAGTCGTTTTGCGAGGAGCGGCGGGAAGGTCTCGCGACCATTGCGGCAATCGCCGCGCAAAGCACGCTGTTCCAGTTCTTTTCACCGGGTGCAGGGCGATATCTACTGATCGGGGCGGGAAAGACTGTTTCGGAAATCAAGACCGGGACCGCGTCCGAGATGCGCAGCGAGAGCAATTCCGGTTTCTTTATGGTCGACATTTCTCCGCCCGGTTGGACCGAGGATCCCGATCTGCTGGGAATCGGCGCGCCCGCGGTTCCGGCGATACTTCGCTCGTCGGTCAAGGAAATCGATTTCATGGCGAGCGAGGGGGCGGCGATAGCTTCGCTGGCCGCAGGACTGGCTCGTTCCGGCCATCTCTACGCCGATACGTCGGACTAGCTAACAGGCGTCAGGTTCCCGCGGGCGCGGTCAACCCGCGTGAAGGGCCTCCTCGATTTCGCTCCGCCGCAGTCCCGTGCCAATGAACTCGACGCGTGGGGCGGCGGAGCCGAACTCGTGAATATCCCAGCTACCCATGACGTATTCGATTCGGACCATGCCATCGCCGGTCTCGATGAACCCTTTGGCCCGCACCACTTCTCCGAATCTGCCCTGCTCAACGGATTTGAGGAAGCCTTGGACTTGTGAGCGCGCGATTTTGGGAGGTTGGATCGAGAGCGTTTCCATGCCCTGGGTGGAGTCGGCGACCTCATGGTGGTGGTCGTGCTCGTCGTCATGGCTCGAATCGTCCGCGCCGTTTGCGCCGAATACGAGCATGGGGTCCACGTCGCAGTAGGTGGTCACGTACATCTGACCGGCGGGATTCAAGTCTCTGACGAATTTGCGGGCGCGATCGAGGTCTTCCTCATTCACGAGGTCGGCCTTGTTTATGAGCACCAGGGACGCTTGAGATATCTGGTCTTCGAAGAACTTGCCGAATGCGCGGCTGGCGAGCTCGTATTTGTTGGCGTCGAGGATCGTTGCTCGGGAGTCGACCGAGGCGAACTCGGCTATTTCGCGAAAGTCGAAGACCTCGTCGATCTGGTTAGGGGCTGCCAGCCCCGTAGGCTCGATGACGAGGCGCTCCGGATGGAATCGCTTTTCAAGCTCCTTGAGGGCGAGGAATAGGTCGCCGCGCAGCTCGCAGCAGATGCAGCCGTTGGGCAGCATCTGTACGTTCATTTCGTCGGATTCCAGAACGGTGCCGTCGATACCGACTTCGCCCATTTCGTTGACAAGCACGGCCACGCGCTCGCGCACGGCAAGCTTGGGGATGAGGCTTCTGAGGAACGTGGTTTTCCCGGAGCCGAGGAATCCGTAAACGATCGTTACGTTCATCTGAGGCGATTGGAGCGGCGGTCAGGACCTGGACTCGTGTGCGCAGCGGGCGTCACGGCCTAGATCTCGATGCCCGCCTTCTCCTGCGCATCAATCTCCAAAACCGTGTCAGCGATCATTTTCAGGCTTGCGTCGCTGACTTGTGGCGGCACGGCGCACTCGGGGGAGATTACGTCGATTCCGGCGCTGTATACGTTCTTGACCTCTTCCTTGATGGCTTCGGGGTCGCCGTTCATCAGCGTGATGATGTTGCTGACGTTACCGACCAGCGGGAAGTCTCCCACTTCCTTTTTGGACTCGTGGGGGTCGTTCTCGTATGCGAAGTGGAAGGCGTCAAAGCCCGCTTCCTTGATGTACTTCATCCGGTCGAGCGTGTTGCCGCAGCAGTGGAGCATAACGGGGCCGTCGATACGGGGAGCGATTTCACTGTGGACCGGCATCAGGAAATCGCGATAGGTATCCGCACGAACGAGGTCGCCGGTGGAGTGGTCGGCGAGAGTCAAGACGTCGGCGCCGGCCTCGAATTGCGCGTTAGCGAACATCACGGAGACGTCCTTGAGAACGTCGAGGCAACCGCGGACCCAGTCGGGGTCGAGGATGATGTTCAGCAGGAAGTCCTGCACACCGAACATGTGATAGGAGAGCGTCCACGGCCCCATCACCTTCCCGACGACGCAGGCGTCCGGGTGGCGCTTTCGAAGGATCCTGATCGCATCGATTATTGATTTGGCTTCCGGGCGGTCCAGGAAGTCGTCGGGGATATTGGCTTCGTCGGGACCGCTCCAGAGCGGGGGCTGCTTGCATGCGGGCATCCTCGGGCCGGAAGTGATCTTGCCGTCCTGTTCGACGAAGGGATCTTCGCCCCACTCGACCGGCGCGCCCAGAGCCGCCGCTCCGTGAATGAGACCGAAGTACGGCATTACCGTGTCGTAGCCCAAGTCGGTGTAGCTCAACTCGGCCAAGCCGGCGATCTCCTCCGAGTCCATGTGGGCCACCGGCCATTCGTGTCCGGTGCGGCGCATCTGCTCGTAGGTGGCGGACGAGGTGATGTTTCCGACCGGGCGGCGGTCGACAGGTTCACGCTTGATCGCGGCGACGAAGCGTTCCCGAGGCGTCATTTCGTCGCTACTGCTCTTCGAGCTAATTACGTTGGCCATTGGCACCTCCGATCGCCGTCGCCCCCAATCCCGCAGGATCTCACGCCATGCTGATTTGCGTTTTTCTCATCGTATTTTATTGTGGCGGACCAGCGAAGCGGCTTGCTCAGACGGGCCTATTGATACCGCGCTACTTCCCGGTCCATGGCTTCCAGCAGTCTCTGAATAGCCGCGTCGTCGGCGCCCATGTCGCGGGCTTCAAGCGCGACTCCCCTGGCCGCTTCGGTTTCCTCGGTAATTTGCTGGGGGCTTTCACGTCGAATTGCTACTTCGAAGAGGTCTCTGGCCTCGAGCAAGAGCCGCCTGGCGGCTTCTTCGGGCGTCTCCTGGACCTCAACTCCCATCAACCGCTTGGCCAGAGCCACGCCGGCGGCGGCGTCGGCGCCGTATCCATGCGCGCCGACCTCGTTGGCCCAGTCCTGCGTCACGGGCGCGCCTCCGACGATCACGCTCACCTTGTCCCCAAGCCCGGCATCCTTGACAGCCTGGACGACGGTTGGGAAGTAGATCATCGTGGTCGTCAAGAGTGCTGAGAGTCCGATAATGTTGGCGTCGGTCTCTATGGCCTTGTCTATGTAACTTTGGGCGTCGCAGTCGATTCCCAGGTCGTAGACGACGAATCCAGCGCCTTCGAGCATCATTCCGAGCAGGTTCTTGCCGATGTCGTGAAGGTCGCCTCTAACAGTCCCGATAACGACCGTTCCGAGCGGCTCAGCTCCCGTCGCCGCAAGCAGCGGTTGTACGAGTGCCATGCCCATTTTCATGGCGCGGGCGGACACCAGCACTTCGTGTACGTAGTACTCGTTGCGCCGGAATCTCTCACCGACGACGTCCATTGCGGGCAGCATTCCGTCGTTGACGATCACCTTGGCGTCGATCTCGTTGTCGATGCAGTCTTGAACCGACGAAACGGCCGTGGGTGCGTCGCCGCCGATGATCGCTTCGTGGAGTATCTGGACCGTACTGGCAAAATCGAACTCTGCCGCCACCTAATGTCCTCCAATTCGCCCTAAACGCCCGGCCTTATCGACTCTATTTGTAGAGCGCCGATGACCGCCCGAGCTTTGCAGTCGCCTAACTGTAGAGTCTGTAAGTCTAAGGTAGTTGTCGACTTCGCGCCGTTGCGTCTACCGCGCCCTCGCAGGCCGCGCCATCTGCTCCAATAGCGGATCGGCCCAGAGTCGGGCCTGCTCTACCTGATTGAAGGTGAATACGTGGACGCCGGCGAATCCAAGATCGCGTCCGTTCCTGGGGCTGCTCAGTTTGGATAGCAGCTTGTCCGGGGTGTAGGAGGGTCTTAGAAACTGGCCCACCATGCCGAGTTTGGACTTGAGGAACCGCCGGGCGTCCGACACGCCGCAGGTGCGAGCCAGCTCCAGGAGCCGCAGAGCGTTCATGGGCGAGGGGACTC
The DNA here is from genome assembly GCA_026708165.1 of Chloroflexota bacterium. GTDB lineage: Bacteria > Chloroflexota > UBA11872 > UBA11872 > VXNJ01 > JAPOVO01. The sequence continues at coordinate 4,560 of JAPOVO010000169.1, forward strand.
CGATGAAGATCGGGAGAGAGACTCCTTTGTCGCGGATTCGCGCGGCCCACTCCAGCGTGGCGCTGGCGTCGAAGCACATCTGGGTCACGACATGGGTGGCGTGGGGCTGTTTGTCGGTGAGTGCCTGCATAAGCGAATCGTCCGGGACTACCGGATGGGTTTGCGGATAGCCGGCGATTCCGACGAATTCGAACCGACGCCCCATATCGGCGATTTCCCGCAGAAGCGCGAATGACGAATCGTAAGGTCCCCAAGGCGGGTCCGGATCGCCGCCGAGCGCCATGATTCCCCTTGTGTCGGTATCGGCCAGCGCGTCCATGACTTCGCGAAGATGCTCGCGCGACTTGATGGTTCGGGCGGTGACGTGAGGGATGGGACGGTAGCCTTTGCCAGTCAGCCGTTTGTGAAGCCTCAACGTGGGAACGATGCCGTTGGTCGGCGAGCACGAGATGCTGATCCTCGAATCGGGCGAAAGGTTCCGTAACACCTTTCGAAGAACGCCTTTGGCTGGGACGACTTCGAACTGCACTTGCGAAAGCAGGCCGCTGGAAACCCGAGCGTCACGCAGTAGTGCCTTACTCGCCATGTCGTCTCCTACTTTGACCACCTTTGCGATCTTCGATCCTTGGAAGCACCGGTAGACGACTTGAGTCGATCCGGCCTTTGGCTCCCAAGCGGCGGCGCAGCGATGGTTGTTGAGCGTCGCCATGCTAGCATTACGCAATCTTACAGAGATGGGACTGGGTAT
>JAPOVO010000440.1 GCA_026708165.1 Chloroflexota bacterium
CGCGAGAGTCTTTATCGATGAAGGGCGACCGAATGACCGTCCACTTGTTGATTCTCGTGGGCAACGGTATCGGCCCCTTGACCTCCGCGCCCGTTCGCTGGGCATTTTCGACTATGCGAACGGCAGACTGATCCAGAATCCGGTGGTCGTAAGCCTTCAACCGGATTCTGATCCGTTGACGTCTTGCCGGCCGCCTTCTGCGGCGGCGCCTAGTTCTTTCAGCCAGATTACGTTCCTAACAGCTACTTGACGATCTGAGTTACCGAGCCGGCCCCGACGGTCACCCCGCCTTCCCTGATCGCAAACCTGACTCCACGCTCTAGAGCAATCGGGCTGATCAGGTTGACCTTCATTTCCACGTTATCGCCCGGAACCACCATCTCAATGCCCTCGGGTAATTGAATCTCCCCGGTGACGTCGGTGGTCCTTATGTAGAACTGCGGTCGATAACCGGTGAAGAAGGGCGTGTGCCTGCCGCCCTCCTCTCTCTTGAGCACGTAGACCTCGGCGTCGATCTCATTGTGAGGCGTGATGGAACCCGGTTTCGCCAGGACCTGACCACGCTCGACCTCGTCCCGGTCAACGCCGCGCAACAGGCAGCCGACGTTGTCGCCCGCTTGCCCTTCATCGAGGGTCTTGCGGAACATTTCAACACCGGTCACCACAACGCCCTTGCGAGTCTCCTTCATGCCGACGATGTCGATGGACTCACCCGTTCGGACAATCCCCCGCTCGATCCTGCCAGTCACCACGGTACCGCGGCCCTTAATGCCAAAGACGTCCTCAACCGGCATCAGGAAGTCCTGCTCGACGGGCCTCGGCGGTGTTGGAATGAAGTCGTCGACAGCCCTTATGAGTTCCCAAATGCACTCATACTCCGGCGCGTCCGGGTCGGTGCTGTCCGATTCAAGCGCCGCGAGCGCGCTGCCTCTTACGACGGGCGCATTGTCGCCGTCAAAGTCACGTTCGTTCAGCAGATCGCGAACTTCCAGCTCTACGAGCTCGAGCAACTCCTCGTCGTCCATCAAGTCGACTTTGTTCAGGAACACCACCATCGAGGGGACGTTTACCTGGTGGGCCAGGAGAACGTGCTCGTGCGTCTGGGGCATCGGGCCGTCGGGGGCGCTGACAACGAGAATGGCGCCGTCCATCTGCGCGGCTCCGGTAATCATGTTCTTTATGTAGTCGGCATGACCGGGGCAGTCCACGTGTGCGTAGTGGCGATTATCGCTCTCGTATTCGACGTGCTGAATCGCGATGGTTATGCCGCGCTGCTTCTCTTCCGGAGCATTATCGATGCTGTCAAAAGGACGAAAGTCCGCCAATTTCCTCAGACCGAGCACTTTTGTCATCGCCGCCGTGAGCGTGGTCTTACCATGGTCGATATGCCCTATGGTGCCGACGTTAGCGTGCGGCTTGGTGCGTTGAAATTTCTCTCTGGCCATCTAGACTCCCGCGCCTTTCGCGCTTCTATGCAATATCCGATTACGATCCAAAGCTTGTAGCTAGTTCCGATTCAAGTTTCGATGCCGCGACCTTCTGGTAGTGCGAGAACTCCATGGTAAAGGTTCCCCTTCCCTGTGTCAGCGATCTCAATTCTCCAGCGTAGCCGAACATGTTAGCAAGCGGGACGATAACCTTGACAACAACCTCCGCGCCGTCAGTCTCTGCGGAATTGATGTTCGCGTTTTTGCTTGCGAGATTCGCCACGATTTCTCCCATGTACTGTTCCGGAGCGACCGCTTCAAGCAGCATTACCGGTTCCAGCACGAGACTCGCCGCCTTCAGAAAGGCTTCGCGCGCGGCTATCGATCCCGCCATCTGAAAAGCTATGTCGGACGAGTCGACTTCGTGATAGGAGCCGTCGAGAAGAGTAACCGCAACGTCGGTCATCGGATATCCGTGGGGGCCGCTCGCCAGAGCGTTGTTCACGCCGATCTCGACCGCTCCGAGATATTCGTTCGGAATAGCTCCGCCAACGATCTTCCTGGTAAACGAATTTCCGCTGCCTCGCTCGGAGGGCTCGATTCGCAGCTTGACGTGCCCGTACTGCCCGCGACCACCCGTTTGTCTGATGAATTTGCCTTCGGACTCGGCGACTCGGGCAACCGTACCTCTATACGCTACCTGCGGCGCACCGACGCTGGCATGTACTCCGAAATCGCGCCTGAGGCGGTCAATTATGACCTCGAGATGCAACTCGCCCATTCCAGCAATCAACGTCTGACCGGTCTCCGGATCAGATGAAACCTGGAACGTGGGGTCCTCGTCGCCCAGCCGCGCAAGCGCCTCGGACATCTTCTCCTCGTCGCTGCGGCCTTTCGGCTCGATTGCCCGTTCGGCAACCGGTGTCGGAAACGATATCGATTCGAGCAGGATGGGATGATCCCTGCTGCAAAGTGTGTCGCCGGTGAACGTGTTCTTGAGTCCGACCGCGACGGCAATCTCTCCCGCGTGAACCGTGCCGGTTACCTGCTCGCGCTTATCCGCGTGCATACGCAGCAACCGCCCGATTCGCTCGCGGCCATTGCGGGTCGAGTTGAGAACGTGGTCTCCAGGACTGATAGAACCGGAATAGACGCGGAAATACGCCAACCGGCCGCTAAACGGATCCGACACTATCTTGAAGGCCAGCGCGGCCAGGGGCGCGTCGTCGTAAGCCGGCCGGGTTATCGCTTCATCTGTTTTCGTATCGAATCCCTCTACCGGAGGCACGTCGGTGGGCGACGGAAGGTACGCGATAACTCCGTCAAGCACCGCTTCGATACCTTTGTTCCGAAGCGCAGCCCCAACGAACACTGGGACGGCGGAATTGCTCAACGTGGCCCGTCGAATCGCACTGGTCAATGTCTCCGCCGCAATCTCTTCATCGTCGAGATAGGCGTTGGCAATGGAGTCGTCTACATCGGCTAGAGCTTCGATCATGTGCGCACGCGCAGCGAGCGCAAGATCCATCTGATCACTTGGGACCGGCCCAAATGTCCGAGAACCGTCAGCATCGGGAGCGAAGGTGATCATCTCCATTTTTACAAGATCGACTACTCCAGCCAGATCGCTTTCGCTTCCAACGGGAAGCTGGATCAGGATGGGATTTGCGCCAAGTCGGTCACGGATCATCTCGATGGTGCGCTGCAGATTCGCCCCACGACGGTCCATCTTGTTCACGAAACAGATACGCGGAACGCGATACCTACTCGCCTGGCGCCAGACTGTCTCGCTCTGCGGCTGCACTCCGGCAACAGCGTCGAAAACCACCACGCCACCGTCGAGGACGCGCAGCGACCGTTCCACTTCGGCGGTGAAGTCAACGTGTCCCGGAGTATCGATGATGTTGATGCGATGATCGTCCCAAAAACAAGTGGTCGCGGCCGCCGTAATTGTGATGCCGCGTTCCCGCTCCTGGTCCATCCAGTCCATCGTGGCCGAGCCGTCGTGCACTTCGCCGGTGCGATGTATACGGCCGGTGTAATACAGGATCCGCTCGGTAACGGTTGTCTTGCCCGCATCAATATGAGCAATGATTCCGATATTGCGGGTCTTGCGAAGGCTGCTGGAGGGTTTCACGTCAATGCAGATCCGATTTCGTGCGATCTACCAACGATAGTGGGCAAAGGCCCTGTTGGCCTCCGCCATTCGATGGTTGTCGTCCTTGCGCTTGACGGCCTCACCCCGAAAGTTGGCAGCATCAATTAGCTCGTTGGCAAGTCGTTCGACCATGGTCTTACCCGGGCGGTTTCGCGAAGCACGAATAAGCCAACGTATGGCAAGGGAGTTGCGGCGGTCGCCGCGAATTTCCATCGGGACCTGATACGTGGCGCCTCCCACGCGACGAGGCTTAACTTCAAGCTGCGGCGTGACGTTTCGTAACGCGGCCTCGAACGTCTCGAGTCCCGTAGCGTTGGAGCGCTCATCCACGACTTCCAGCGCGCCGTAGACGATCCGCTGGGCCAGCGACTTTTTGCCATCTCGCATTATCGCGTTGATAAAGCGCTGCACCGACCGGTTCTGGTATCGCGGGTCGGGCTGCGACGGCCGCTTCGGCGGTCTAGTTCTCCTCGGCATTGTCCCTCGTGATCCTGCTCCTTACATTCACGCTCTTAACTTCTGGAAACAGCGCGCCGATTAAGGCACACCACATCCTCTGAATTGGTTTCGGTGAGTCCTGTAATCCTCGGCTGTGGGTTAGGAGTCGCGTTTCGTCCCGTACTTCGACCTGCTCCCCTTGCGACCTTCCACACCCAGCGTGTCGTACGATCCTCTAACGATATGGTACCGAACGCCGGCAAGGTCCTTAACCTGACCACCACGGATCAACACTACCGAGTGCTCCTGCAAGTTGTGTCCTTCACCAGGTATGTAGGCCAGAACCTCAAGTCCATTCGACAGCCTGACCCGGGCCACTTTACGAAGCGCGGAATTTGGCTTTCTGGGCGCAACTGTTCGAACCTGAACGCATACACCCCGCTTCTGCGGCGACCCGCCGGTACGCAGCATTCGCCGTCGCAACCCGTTGTACGAGAAGTGGAGCGCGGGAGCCGTAATCTTCTTGGAGCTCTTGCGCCTGCCCTTGCGAACAAGTTGGTTCACTGTCGGCAAAATAACTACCTAACCCCGTCGATCATGAACACAAAACCGCGCCCGACACCGAGCCGGAACGCCAACCGCTAACGTTATCACCCGGTTAGAGCTCCGGTCAATCGAGGTCAGCGCAAAATTACGCGCCATCATCCGTCGCCTCGGCGTTCTCTTTGCCTGCGTCGATGGAATCGGCACCGCCGTCGGACACCATCAAAGCCTGATCCAGACCGTTGGCGGCAGTTCCTCCGTCGCTATCGGCGTGCGCTTCGTCCCGCACCGGACCGTCGACCTTGGCGAAGACATCCTCGGCCTCTGGGGCGCCGCCGTCGGCTTCGGAGTCGCCATCGTCCACCGTTACCGTGAAATCGGCCATGCTCGCGCGGAAGCCGGTCCCGGCCGGTATGAGCTTTCCGATGATCACGTTTTCCTTCAGTCCTCGGAGCCGGTCGTTCGAGCCGCGAATCGCAGCTTCGGTAAGCACGCGAGTCGTATCTTGGAACGAGGCGGCGGCAAGGAAACTGTCGGTGTTCAGCGACGCCTTGGTAACCCCCAACAGCACCGGAGTTCCTCGGGCAATTTCGGCACTGTTTTCGATCGCCGCTTCATTGGTCCGATCGAATCTCATCCGGTCGACCAATTCGTCCGGCAGTAGGTCCGTATCCCCGGCTTCAGTGATGAGCACTTTTCGCAACATCTGCCTAATTACGATCTCGATGT
>JAPOVO010000358.1:0-2426 GCA_026708165.1 Chloroflexota bacterium
CAACATAGGTGCGCAGTCCCCATTCGAACCGATTTCCCCGGATCATCATCGAGTCCGCCCGCGTGGATTCCATCATGATCGCTTACCGCCCGACGCAGTGAAAATCGCTTGATTTGAGCTTAATGCCCCGCCCGGTGTCCACTGGTTCGACACCGACTCGTTCAGCCCCGTGACTCGAAAAGCAGCAGGCGCGGAGAGCGCAGGATCGCTCACTCGCACCATAGATATGCCGACCGTTGGAGACATCGACTTGGACCCGTACGGCCGGGTAGCGCCGCCTGCCGGATGGTCCGTCGCCGACTTGCACTGTCACACCGATTGCAGCGACGGAGTAGTGACTTCTGGTGAAATACTCGAAATTGCGAAATCGCGCGGGATTCGAGTCATCGCAATAACCGATCACGATATGGTCCACGGCGCGCTAGGCGCCCAACCTCTCGGCGCGCCCCGGGGTACACGCGTGGTCGTGGGACAGGAGGTTACCACCCGCTGGCAGCACCATATCGTCGGTCTCTTTCTGAATCGCCCCGTGCCATTATTCCGCACCGTGCCCGACACCGTGCGGGCGATTCGCGAGCAAGGTGGCCTTGCGGTCATCGCCCACCCCGCGCTCGGCCTCCCATCGTCGGCTTCGATCAAGACGATGACCGAGTGGCTCGAAGAGACTACATTCGACGGCATTGAGCTCGATTCGCCCTACATTTCGCCGAGTTCCCGCAAGCATCTCCTCGATTTCTACGATGCCAATAGCTCGCGTCTCGGGGCGGCGATAGGGGGAACGGACGCCCACTTCGGCGACGTCGGAAAAGTCGTCACGCTGTTCGAGGGTGAAACGCCGGAAGACCTGCGCGCCGCAATCGAGACCCGACGCACCTCCGTCGCCCGCACCGGTCTCGAATATCCCAAGCCCGGCTGGCGCATGCACCTCAAAAACCAGCGCCGCTCTTTGCTGTGGTTACCCTTATACCGTCTGAAGATCATGCTGACCGGAAACCATTCGAAAGAGCAGTGACTAAATCGTGTATGTCACCTAAGTGCTGACGGAGAATTAAATGCGCATCGCAATCGGCGGGATAGCTTCCGAAAACTCGACGTTCAACAGTCTTCCTACAACGCTGGATGACTTCGGCGTTTTCAGGGGTGTCGAGCTCCTGGAAAGCGACCGCTATCCCTTCCTCGACGAGTATCCCAATGTGGAGTTTGTCGGCACGCTATACGCCGGCGCGCTCCCCGGAGGCAACGTCGAGAACGAAGCGTTCAGCGCGCTCCAAAGTGAACTTTTGGAACGACTCCGCGAGGCGGGCGAGGTCGACGCCGTCTATTTCGATCTGCATGGCGCCTTGGAAGTCGACGGCCCGCACGACGCCGAAGGCCGCCTCATCGAGGCCGCCAGGGATATCGTCGGTCGCGACAAGCTCACCGCTTGCAGCCTGGACCTCCACGGCAAGGTAACCGACCGCATGGCCGACAATCTCAACATCGCGACCGCCTACCGCACCGCCCCTCATATCGACGCGGTCGAGACCCGGCGGCGGGCCGTCGATCTGCTAGTCCGATGCCTGCGCGACGGAGTCCGTCCCTCCACCACTCGAATTGGCGTTCCGATGGCCATGCCGGGCGACATCACCAACACGAACTTCCAGCCGATGGCGAGCGTGTACGAGATGCTGGAGACGCTGAATCACGAGCCGGAAGTCATCGACGCCTCGCTTCTTATCGGCCACTGTTGGACCGACCGCCCTTACACGATGGCAAACGCCCTCGCCTGCGGCGCCTCTCCCGAAAGCTGCCACGAGGCCGCCGCGAATGTCGCAGGCGAGTGTTGGAAGCATCGCAACGAGTACCACTACGGTATGCCCGCCGGATCGATGGACGAGGGCATTGCGCGAGCATTGCAGGCCGACGCTCGCCCTGCATTCATCACGGACTCCGGCGACAACCCCACGGGCGGAGGTGTTGGAGACCTCGTCTATGCCTTGGAGCGTCTTGTCGCGAACAAGGTCCCCGACGCAGTCTTTGCCAGCGTGCCCGACTCCGCCGCGCTCGATGCGATGGCCCAAGCGGGAATCGGCGGCGAGGTTTCGGTATCGCTCGGCGGCAAGCTCGACAAGATCTACGGCAAGCCGCTCGAGCTCACCGGCGTCGTCGAACGGCTGGAGACCGTCGGTGGCGGTCGTATGTTTCGCTTGGCGCGCGGGCGGCAGGCCGTGCTCAACGTCGACGGGATCAAGGTAATCGTCACCGACCGCCGCACACCCTTTCACTACCTGAACCAGTTTCGGCAACTCGGTATCGAGCCGTTGGAATGCAGGTTGATCGTGGTAAAGCTCGGTTATCTACAACCCGAGCTCTCCGCGGTCGCTGCGTCGTCCTTCATCGCGCTAACTCCCGGAGCAATCTGCCAGAACCTGCCGTCCATGCCCTCG
>JAPOVO010000358.1:2436-5288 GCA_026708165.1 Chloroflexota bacterium
TGGCAGCACCTACCAACCATTCCCGACCAGGCCATCGGGCGTCCGATCTATCCTCTGGACCCGGATATGGAGTGGCAGCCTCCCGAATATTCGGCGATAGGTAGGACTAACGGGTCTTAGACTGGCTTCTTAGCGGAAACGGCCCAAAACCGACGAAAAGTCCTGGTATGGCGCGGCCTGCTTCATTATCGCGCCCTTCGATCCATCGGGGCGGCGGAGGTCAAGTCCGTCTTCGAACGTTGGCATGTCGATCTGGAAAAGCACGCCTATCGGGATTCGATCACCCCACTCGTACGACTTGGCGAGCGCAATCTGCTTCTTTTGGACGATTTCATCGACGTTGGACGGATCTCGCACCACGGGGTCGAAACCCTCTTCGATTAGCTGATACACGCGGCGCTGCTTGTCTTCGCGGTCTCGCCCCATGTACCACTCGACCGTCTGCTTATCGTTATAGACGGGGCAGGGCTGGAGCACGTCGATAAAAGACGTCCCTCGATGGCGGACCGCATCGGCGATAAGCTTCGCAAGCCCGCGCGGGTCCATCGCATAGCCCCTTGCGACGAACGTGTAACCGGAGGATATGGCCAGTCCTATGGGGTTGATGCCGTCCTGAATTGCCGCTTCGGACATCGACTTTGTCTGCTCGCCGCGCCCCAACGTTGGCGACGCCTGACCCTTGGTCAGGCCGTAAACGCCGTTGTTGAACACGATGTACGTAAAGTCGAGATTGCGCCTGCCGGTATTGACGAAATATCCCGCGCCGATTCCGTAGCCGTCGCCGTCGCCGCCGACAGCGATCACCGTCAACTCACGGTTCGCCAGCTTGATGCCCGTCGCAAAGGGTAAGGCTCGGCCGTGCAGAGTATGAAAACCGTACGTACCGATGTAGTGCGGCGTCTTGCCCGAGCAGCCTATTCCCGAAACCACCGCAACGTTATGCGGCTCGAGACGCATGTTCGCGAGCGCCTGACGAATCGCATTCAAGATCCCGAAGTCGCCGCATCCCGGGCACCAGTCCGGGCGCGTATCCACCTTGAAGTCCGGCCGCTTTAGCTCCGCTACAGCCATCTACACCTTCCCCGTCAAGACCGTCTTACCATAAGTCTTCTCGACACTTGCATGTTCAAGGATGGCTCATTACAAGGCGCACAGGTCCAACCCGAGCGGCCTCTGCCACGCCCTCCTCGACCTCGTTCTGCGAAATCGGTCTACCGTCGTACTTGAGGACTCTCGATTCAATATCGATTCCGGTCTTTTCTCTGATCAACTCTCCAAGCTGCCCTGAGTAATTGTCCTCTATCAGTATCAGCTTGTTCGCTCCGGCCAGCACTGCCGAAATTTCCTCCGCCGGGAACGGCCTCATCAGCCGAATCTGCAAGAAATTGACCTTGATGCCCAGGTCTTCGTCAAGTACCCGCATGGCGTCGATGATTGCGCCCTTCGTCGATCCCCACGAAACCACGGTTGCGTCGGCCTGCTCGGGACCGTGGAGCGTCCACTTGTCTTCCGCCGGAGTCTCCGACGCCATCAGATCGAGTTTCCGCATTCGCTTGTCCATCTGCGCAAGACGGTTTTCGATGCCCTCGCTGATCTTGCCGGAGTCGGTGTGTTCGTCGCTAGTCGTCACAAACAGTCCGCCCGGCTCGCCGGGGATACTCCGCGGACTCACCCCCGACTCCGTTACGGCGTGGCGCTTGTAACTCGCCGCCCCGTTGGCCGCGCCGTTCTCCGAAAACAGCTCGCCGCGGTCCGCTACCAACCCGTCCACGCTTATCTCGTCGACAGTCCAGAAACTGTTCGCCAATACCCTGTCCAGCAGAACTATGATCGGCATCTGGTATTTGTCGCCGTAGTTGAACGCCTTAAAGGTGAACTCGAAACACTCCTGGATGTCCCCCGGCGCGACCACTATGTGCGGAAAGTCGCCGTGACCGGGGGTCAGCGCAAACTTCAGGTCCCCCTGTGAGTGCCTCGTAGGCAGCCCGGTGCTGGGTCCGCCCCGCTGGTAAAGGCACACGACCGGCCCCGGAGCTTCCGTCATCGCGGCGAATCCCAATCCCTCGCACATCATCGAGAACCCCGGTCCCGCCGTCGATGTTGCGGCCCTGGCTCCGCCGTGAGCCGCGCCGACCGCCATGTTGATGCACGCGATCTCGTCCTCAGCCTGCAATATTGTTATCGGGAACTGAGTCTGTACCGTTTCGAGGAACTCGCTCTCCTCCGTCGCCGGCGCTATCGGATAGTAAGTCTGAAAAGAGCACCCGGCGTAGAGCTTGCCCAGACCGACGGCGTCCGCCCCACGAATGATCATCCGGTCGGAGCCTTCCTCCAACGCTTCGAGTGTGAAACCGAAGTCTGTCCCGAATTCGGCCTTCACCAACTGAGTCGTAGCCTCTACGACCCTGGCGTTCACTTCTACCAGGTGTGCGCGTCGGGCCGGCAATTGCTGCCGCAGGATGTCGACGATCACACTAGTATCCATGTCAACCAGCGCGAACGAAGCCGCCACCGACACGATGTTTCGCATGATGTCGTGCCGCCTGGAGTTGTATTCCAGTCCGGCCCGGCTCACCCCTTCCTTAAGCAGATCGGTGTAGGGAATTGCGAACACGCGCACGTCGTCGCGGCCGATTTGCTCCGGCGATATTCCCAACGCTGCATCGAGGATCATCCCACCGCCCGGGGCTATTTCGTGAACATGGCCCCGGTGTGTTGGATACTGGCTGTCAACGTCCCCGAAGAGCGTTTCTTCATCCAGAGCCAGAAGGAGATCGACGGAGTCCACATCAGAACGCATGCGCTTGTCGTTGACGCGCACGCGGTAGAAGCTGTGCCGGCCCATGATGTTC
>JAPOVO010000004.1 GCA_026708165.1 Chloroflexota bacterium
ATAAACTGGACAGGCTTCTCAAAGCTCAACGTCGGAACACTCGCCTCCCACACGTCCATCGGGTTGGGACCGCCTTCGAGGCACAGCTTGGCGAACATCTCCATCTCTTCGTCGAATCCGGCTCGATAAGGGTTTCCCGAAGCGTCGTTGAGTATCCCCGTTCCTTCGGAGTAGATTTCCTCAAAGCCCTCGGCATCCGTGCCTTCGAATACCAGGCTGCGAAAGCGGTTGGTCGCCGCACTCACGGATCCCGCCAGCACTTCGCCGTAGTACTTGGGAACAATGCCGCCCGACCCCACGTCGCTGAAAACCGAATTCGCCACTCCGCCGTTCTCAAAGCGAATGACGATGGTGCTCGTACTGGTGGGCCTTCCGCCATAGCCCATCGCGTATATCTCGACAGGCTGCGACCGCATAACGTGCCATATCCAATACAGAGCGTAACCGCCGTTATCGAACACGCCGTCCGCGCCGTAGGGGCCTTCCGGATCATCGACCCGATGCGCGCCGGGACCGGCGTCCGGACCGAACATCACCTTGTTTCGGCGGTTTTGCTCCGGCGGGATGCGAACGGTGAAGAGAATGAAATAGGGCTTTTCGATTACGTCCCGCAGCCTGATCGTCACGGGCGAGTGCTTGAACCACCACGCCCCCATATATTGAACGTCCGATTCGCTCACTGCCCTTTGGATCGCGTGCGCCTCGGCCACCGTCATCATCGGCGGCTTTTCGCAGAAAACATGCTTGCCGGCGGCTATTGATTCAAGCGATATCTCCGCGTGAGTCGAATGCGTTGAGCAGATGATTACGGCGTCGACTCCCGGATCGGATAGAACACGACCAAGATCTGTCGTGTAGTAGCCGGCCCCGCCTTCTTCGGCGCGCTCGCGGGCGGCTGACTCGACTACGTCCATCGTCGCCGTCAGCCGCATCGCCGGCGTCTTGAGAATGTTGGCCAGGTGATACCGGCTGATTCCGCCGCATCCTACGATCGCCACGTTCAGTTTGTCAGCCAATGTGCTCTCCTTTAGATCGCTCGGATAGGCAGGCTCACCGACTCGCAAAGATTATCGGAACTGCCACCGATCCGTTGCACGGTCAGGCGCATCCCAACCGATATGCGACAAATCTACGACGGTTCTCCCAGGCGGCATACGAAGGCCAGCGGCTTGTCGCGCGTGAACCGACGCAAGTTCTCTCGAAAGATCTGGCGGCGTCCTTCATACATGGCGGGCGTCAAGGCTGAAGCGTGGGGCGAAAGGATCAGGTTCTCCAGGTCCCATAACGGGCTGTCGGTGGGCAAGGGCTCCACCTCTGTTACATCCAGCGCCGCCCCTGCCAGACTACCAGACTCCAGCGCGGCGGCGAGCGCTTCCTCGTCGATAATGCCCCCGCGTGATATGGCTATCACGTTCGCGCCCGGCTTCATCAGACCCAAACGCCGCTGATCAATTACTCGGCTCAACTCCGGCAGCTTCGGGGCGGTGACGACGAACCAATCGGACATCGCAAGTAGGTCGTCCAGGCGGTCCATGCCCCAAACAGCGCGGACTCCCGCCGGGACCTCTGTCGGACTTGGATCGACGGCGTAGATCTCCATTCCGAAGGCGAGCGCCCGCTGGGCGACGGCCCTTCCTATCCCGCCGAGTCCGAACAATCCCATCGTGGAGCCGTTCAGGTCGATCATCCGCCCGGCGTACTTGCCGGTATCCCATACTTTCGCGCGCTGGTCGTCGATCAAGTCCCTCACGCGGTGCGCAAGCACCAAGATCATCCCCATGGCATGGTCCGCCATCGGCCCGGCGTGCGGTCCGGGCGAGTTCGTGATCACGACGTTCGAAGCGGCGATTTCCGGCACGTCCTCGAGCCTGTCCAATCCCATGCCCGGAATGTGAATCCAGCGCAGCCTGTTGGCGGCTAGGAAAGTCTCCCTGTCCGGCCATCCAAGAAAGCCGTCGGCATCGACGATTTCCCGCCGCTGATCGACCCGCTCGAACGCCACGGCAAAGTCGACACCCGGAAAGTCAGACTTCAAGCTCATTTCCAGCGTCTCGCCTAGAAATGGGGTTCCCACCACAATTTTCATCCTGGCATCTCCTTAGCTACTCGCGTGCACGCATCCAGGCTCGACGGCGCGTGCGTGTTGACTGAACGGGCCGCACAAGCTCTTTCTGAATTCGTCGATAACGAATTCGCCACTACATAGCTCCCAAAGCGTAATTCGTCAGGCAAGGCGAGAGAAACTCCCCGGCGCGGATGTGCGGCGGCCGCGGCTGATTGTCAACTGTCTGACGCTTGCTCATCGAAGTCGGCTCTGAAGTCGAGAAGACCCGCGACCTCCAGCGTCTCGCTGTTAATCAACGTAACGACCGGTCGGATGCTCCAGCCCGCGTATATATACGGGCCTCGCGGATCGGCCCACACCCATTCCGCCGACTGGTCGAGCGGCGCCAACCGGACCGGATAAGGATCAGCCAGACCAACGACCGTCAACACATTCAGGCCGACTCCAACGACGTAGAGACTTGCTCCGTCGCCGCTGACCGCCAGCCAGGTGGCGCCGGGAGCCTCCGCGATCGGTCCGACGACATGCTCTTCGACAAGATCGACACGGTAAATGCCGCCGGTCAGAGTGACGACGTAAACGACCTGGCCGGATGGATCGGCCGCAACTCGAAAGACATCCTTCGGCAGGCCGGACACAATCGTCGCGACTTCACTCGTGCGAATATCGACGACCTCTACCCTGCGTTTGTAACGGTCGACGTAGAAATACTGACCCCCGGCGGGAGAGACCAGCGGAGGTACGTCGTAGAGGCTCAGATAGCGGGTCAAGACCCTGAATTTCCGAGTGTCTTCATCAACCGCGATCAGATCGAATAGCGCCACCTTTCCTGGCGACTCGACCATTAACAGGACTTCGCCGGTGCTCGACCGACCCGAATACCAAGCGTACGGGGGATATCTGAAGTTCCTCCGCGAAAATCCAATCCCGACGTTGCGGAAGAAGGTCAGGGCGGTGTCGAACTGCTCCGCGGAACTGCGATTGGCCCCGTTTGAGGGCCGTGAATCCTCAGGTACTAGGAAGAAGAAGTTCATGAAGAAGCCTGCGGGTACGTCTCCCGAAGCTGTCCTGGGAAGGTCCACCGCCAGATCCGACCGCATCCCGGAGGCCCTGTCGACCCCGGCGATCCTGAGAGTGCCGGTTCCCCCCGACTCCGTAAACGGCACGAATAGCCGACGTTGCGGATCGCTGGTTAGTCCCAATCTTGCGTTCGTCGCTCCCGACACCGATATCCGCAAATCGAGGTTGGCCCTCAGGTAATCGAGTTTCCTCGCATGGACGGCCATCTCACCGGGATTGACGTTAGTAAACCGGACTGATCCGTCAGTTCCGGTCATCCCCTCGCTGGCTACACTTCCGCGGAAGTCCAGTAGCTGCACCTTTACGTCCGGCAGCAATTCTCCAGACTCGACGTCGAACACCTCGACGTTCAGCTCATTTTCATACGGATCGATCTCGAACATGACGGACGAAGCGGCGAGGACCTCTGCCCTGGATCTGACAGCCTCCGCCTCGAACCGGACGGACTCTGTCTGAGGACCGATCAGCGCGGCGGGAACCACGGCATCCACAATGAACGTGCCGCTCCGTGACGTTATCGCCTTGGCTATCGACAAGCGTGTCGAGCGCTCGGCGCCGTCCATTCGGTTGATGAACAAATCGACTTGCGAGCGCGGCGGCCATCTCTCGCCTTCGAGCCGCACCGGTTCTCCGGGTATTCCTCGCCCAGGGGAAACTCTCAGCTCAGAGCCGGACGCTCCGACCGAACTGGCACTGCCTCCGAGCGTCTCCCCGTAGGCGCCAAGTCCTATCACAGCGACAACCGGAATCAAGACGATCAGCGCCACCGCCGCGGAGGCCAGGAAGACGGATTTCGACTTGATATTCGTGATGCAAGCCTTATCGCATGTGCCCGCTGAACCGACGCCAAAGCGCTGATCGCGTCCGGCAGTCTCGCCGGCGCCCGTTGAACATCAATGCAACAGGCAACCGAGGGTAGATCGCCAAATCGTTTAGATACTATCTGAACCGAATCTTCGGAGCGGTTGTTTACGGACGCGCAATATCACATTGGAAACGCCTGCGCCGTATGCTATGCGTCGGGCGCAACGGGGACACGGGAGCGAACATGTTCGTCGCATATTCACGAGACAAGGTTTACAAGGACATCGGCACGACGAGGCAGCTTTTCATCGACAACGACATAGTTGCCGTAGTCAAGAACGTCACCCGAAGGCAGCACACGCCAAAAAAGCACCCGGCCAGTCCCGTTTATCAAAACGACCGCCCCTGGGAGGTCGTAACCTATTTTCGAACTTCGAACTTCAGCGTTATCCACGATCCATCCGACGGTCTGTTCAAGTGCTGGGTCCAGGACTTCCACGACTATTTCACGGTGCCTGGGGTCCCATATGAACGAAGCCGTATCTACTACGCCCAGTCCGAGGATGGCATCAATTGGGAAAAACCTGCTCTCGGTAAGCACTCCGTGGACGGCCGGGACACCAACACCATAATCGTTTCACCCGACCACACGGGTAAGTCCACAATCTGCCCAAACATGATCCTCGATCCGGTCGAGACAGACCCCTCCCGCCGGTCCAAGATGGTGCACCTCCCGATCACGCACGGCCAGCGGCATGGATTGTGCTTGTCGTTTTCACCCGACGGCATCGATTGGACGCCTTACGAGGGGAATCCAATCATCCCCGAGTGGATGGCTGACGTGGAGATCCTGTCTTACGACCCAATCGACAATAAGTACGTTCTCTGGGGCCGTTATGGGGGTGCATCCGGCGGCAGCAAACACCCCGATATGGATAGCTGGTTTTGCCCGGTTTGGCCCAACAAACCCGAGGGAATATGGGGAGTCCGCCGGCGCATCTACCGGCTTGAAAGCCCCGACTTGTTCAATTGGTCGAAAGGCGAGCTTCTTTGGGACCCCGGAGACGAAGCCAACGTCGACGACGGCTACTACGGCTTCGTTCGCTGGCGAGCGGGCGATCTCCATCTTGGGATTCTGAACGTGCTCCACCAGGTCGAAAACACCATGGACATGTACCTGCATCACAGCCGAGACGGGATCAACTGGAGCAGGCTTTTAGAGCACCGGCCGCTCATTTCGCGAGGCGGCGCGGGGAGCTACGACGAGTTCGGGCCCGAGACCACCTGCCGCCCGATTCAGGCCGCGCCCGCGGCCGGGCTTTTCACCGG
>JAPOVO010000069.1 GCA_026708165.1 Chloroflexota bacterium
GTCCAGGCGGGACTAGGGAAGGCTTGGCTTTCGCACCGCGCGGCGTAACCGCGCGGTTTTTATTTGAGCGAAGGAGGAGCTTATTGGCTAGTAGAGCGGTAAAACGCGCGCAGGTCGAGGAGATCAAGACCTTAATGACCGATGCCCCTTTGTGGATGGTGAGCGATTTTCGGGGATTGGGGGTCGCGGATCTCCAGGCATTGCGGCGACGGATCAATGAAAGCGGCGGCAATATTCGCATAGCCAAGAACTCGCTGGCGCGTCGGGCCGCCGACGGCGTCGGCTTCGAATTCGCGAAAGCGCTTTTTGAAGGTCCGTCGGCGATAACAGAGTGTCGCGAGGATCTCGTAGGTCCCACCAAGGCGCTCTGGCAGAACTACACGACTGACGAACGGTGGGTAATTCGGGGCGGTGTTCTCAACGGAGAACTGATTTCGACGGACGAAGTGCAGCGAATCGCGTCGCTGCCGGGTAGGGATCAACTGCTTGCGCAGGCGGTTTGGGGGATCGAGTCGCCCATTTCGAGTCTGGTGCATAGCCTCGAGGGGATCGTCGCCAGTTTTGTTTACGCTCTCCAGGGGCGGATCGATCAGCTTGAAGAGTCGGAAGCGTAGGCTTCCTTAGGAATCAGGAGTTTCATTCAGATGGCCGCAAAAAACACTGCGACGGGGAGTTCGGTCGACAGCATTATCGAGAGTATCGAATCGATGACTGTTCTTGAACTGGCAGACCTTGTCGAAAAGCTCAAGGACAAATTCGGGGTCTCGGCAATGCCCGCGATGGTGGCGGCGCCAGCCGATGCGAACGGAGCCGCGGCGGCGGAAGTCGAAGAGCAGACCGAATTCGACGTACATCTCGCCGAAGTCGGCCCCAACAAGATTCCGGTGATCAAGGTCGTACGTAAGGCGACGGGTCTCGGACTCCGGGAAGCGAAGGCTGTTGTCGACGAGGCGCCCGGGCCGGTGAAGGAAGGTATTTCGAAGCAGGACGCCGAGGAGCTTGGCAAGCTCCTCGAAGCGGAGGGCGCCAAGGTCGAAATCAAGTAGCTCGGTCCATCCGGCGGACGGATCGGAAGGTCTTTCGAGACTACCAGAATTCTTGCCGCCGGCGGCGACAGGCCGTAACTTGAACCTCGTAATTCGCGTGATCTACGGCGATCTTGCAGGTCGGGTAGTGTAACGGCGCCCTGATAGGCTTTGCCCTCCGGGCTCGGCGTAGTTCGCGGGGAAAGCCGATTCAGACAGGACCGATGCCGATTCTCTTCGAATGGGAGTGATGGCGGGCTTCGCAGGTCGGTTAATTCCCGCTTTTGGTCGAGGCGCTTACACGCGCTTGAGCCGTGTGCGACTCGATCCGAGGGTCGTGGTCACGCTGGCGGCTCTCGTGGCGCTGTTCCTGAGAACGTGGCAACTGCCGGAGCTCGGCGACTTTGACTTCGATGAGGTGGCGAGCGTCTGGTACGCGCGTCTGGTCGCCGTGGACCTTTTGCAAGCCATTAGCACGGCGCCGTTCGAACACCCGCCGCTCTACTATCTGACGCTTCATTACTGGACCAAACTCTTCGGCGAGCATGAGCCGCTCGTACGGCTGCTTTCGGTGCCCGCGGGCGTTGCGCTCGTTCCGGTGACCTATGCGCTGGGAGCGCGTCTTTTAGGCACGCGTTCGGGGATGGTCGCTTCAGTCATAGTCGCCACGTCCCCTACGCTCATTTTCTACAGCCGCGAGACCAGGATGTATGTCTTCGCCACGCTGTTCGGGTTTCTCGCCTTGTACCTGCTGATTCGCGCATTCGAGCGTGGCGGAATCCGCGCCTGGTTGGCGTACGGTCTCGTTTCGCTGGCCGGGGCGTTCCTGGACTATTCGGCTTTGATGGGGGTTCTGGCCGGGAATGTCTATCTGCTCTCAAATTGGAAGCGGAACAAGTGGGTCGTAGTGAGGCTGCTGGCGGCGCAGGCCGTAGTGATTGCGGCGCTCTTGAGCTGGATGCTCACTTCTCCGGGAGTGCAAGCGAGCGTGGGGGCGTTCGGTAAAGGGACGCTGACCTACGGCCTTATAAGCCATGCCGCCCACGAGGGCTGGTTGAACATGACCACCGGTATCGGCAACGTTCGGGGCGGGCGCGCCTCGGTTGGGATCGCCGTCTTGCTGGGCGGGACTGCGCTGGTTGGCTTCATACTAGCCGCGTGGAGGCGGCGAGCCGGTTCCCTCCATGCCTATGCGGTTCTTGCAGGGATCGGTCTCTTGATACTGCTGCTCTTCGGGCAGGAATATCAACCGCGCTACTTGATGATGGGCATTCCCATCATCGCTCTATTTGCCGGCTACGCCATCACGCGGCTGAAGTTGCCCGATCTTGCGATTGCGGGCTTGGCGGCGGTTTTGTTCGCCGCAGGCCCACTCTATGCCTCCCGCTTCTATTATTTTGGATACGAGCGCGGCGACTACCGCGCCATTACGTCCGCCATAAATGAGCTGTCGCTTCCCATGGCTGAAGCGGAACGGCCCGGGAAGTTTCGCGACGCCGTGGTTCTGGCCGGTCCCTGGCAAGGCTGGTTCTGGCGGCACTACTACCCGGAATTCTTGGAAACTGTCGATGTTTGGTTGCTGCCGGACGAGGTTCCTCCCGCAGTGACCAAAGAAGAAGTTGAAGCGAAGCTGGGGCGTGCCGCCGAGAGTCACCAGCGGGTGTGGGTGATTCTTAGCGCGCTAAATCAGTCGGACCCAAACGGCTACGTTGAAGACTGGCTCAATTCCCGGTTGTGGAAGGCCCGCGACTCGGCGTACAGAAACGGGATGCTGCTTTTGTACATGACCAACGCAAGCGACATGGTGATTCGTGACCAAGGTTTCTTTGCCTTCGAGGGAGGGCCTGACGTGTTGTCGATCGAGTTTGCGGGTGCTCGGGAGGATCAGCCTCCCAAGGAGACCGGCAACGGGATCCGATTTACCTTCCGGTTGTTCTCTAGTGGCCCGGCGGCCCCCGATCTTGCTATTCGAGCCTGGCTCGAAGGTCCCGACGGCCAAGTCTACGAACGGACCTTCCGGCCGCTCGCGCAGGACGCCCGAAAGCCGCATCACTGGATCCCCGGAGAGCGGATCGCAGCGAAGACTGCCGTCTGGGTTCCCGCAGGCGCGCCGGCCGGGACTCACAAGGCCTATGCGAGCTTCGTGTACGCCGACCGCGTGCCTATCTACCTGGAGGGCAGGATAAGAGGCGTCCATCAGAATGATCCTGGTGTTTTGTATCTGGGGCCGGCTGAGATTGTCGAGTCGTCCCGCGGCCTGCTAGACGATGCGGAGATATACGAGCAATTCGGCGCGCCGCTACACGACCGCACAATGGAGGACGTAGAGAGCCGCAGCATCTATCACGGCTCGCTCCACGAACGCTAGCGGGAACCAGTCCGGATAGCCTGGTACGCCGACACCAGTTCTCTGCGACTGACGCCGCCCGTGGCGACCATGACCGCCGCGTAGGCGACACCCCCGGCGACGGCTCCCGCGAACCAGCCGAACGAGCCGACCAGGAGCGCGATTCCGGCCATCACCGCCGCTGCGAACGCGGGCTTCAGCAGCGGGCCGGGCACTCTCCCCAGCAGGCCTCTTCCGCGCAGCGCGGCACCGTAGAGAATCAGGAGAGCAATTTCAGCAAAAACCGTGGCGTAGGCGGCGGCGACTATGCCGAATACAGGCAGCAGCGTGAGGTTTAGCGCCAGGTTCAACGCGGTCGCCACAACGAACGAGGTTGCGATAGTGCGAAGCCTATCGATTGAAATGAGCACCTGCTGAAACATGGCGTTAAGGAATGCAAACGGCAGGAACCAAATGAAGATCCGCAGCACCTCGCCGCCTTCCGGCAGGAACTGGTCTCCCCAAAAGCTACGTACGATGCCTTCGGCGAACACCGTGAAAACAACCACAATGGGCAGTCCGATGAGTACGAGGAATCTCCACGCTCGCACGAACCACCGACCAAGCTCTTCCGGATTCGACGCTGCGCGAACCAGCGCCGGGAACAAAGGGAGCGCGACGGCGACGGGTATAACCGTGAGGGCAGCAATGAATTTGTAGGAGGCATTGTATTTCCCGACCATCTCGGTGCCTTGCAACGATTGAATTACGAGAATGTCGATCTGGAAAAAGACGTTTGCCAGCAACTCGTTGAGCATCAGCGGAGTCGCGCTGCGAGCCATTTCACCCAACTCGCGGCGCGCGGCCAGCTTATACGTGCCGAGCAGGTTGTAACCGAGCGGGCGCGCGAGAGTCGCAAACGTCAAGACGCCAGCGACTATCGCGACCGCGCCGAGCCCAATCAAGCCTGCTCCCGTCAACAGCGCCAGCACTCCGGCTCCAACGGTAAATAGTGCGGTCCCTATCGCGACCGCGCCGCGAAAGTCGGCGCGCTCGAAACCCGCGTACACTGCCGCGTAGGCCTGGTTTATCGAGCTGGGTACTAGAGAGATGGCGATCAGGATAGTCACCGCGACAGTGACGTCGGAGATCGAATCCCCGACCCGGTACGCAACCGCCAAGAGGACCATCACGGGCGCGCCCGCAACCAGAACCAGGAGCCTCAAGACAAGCGCGTTGCCAAAGATGGTGAGAAGATCCTCGCGCCTTCGGGCGACCTCCCGCGACACCAGTGTGGATAACCCAAAGTTGGTGACTGCGGCGAAGTAGACGAAAAGATTAGTCGCGAAGGCATATTCACCGTTTCCGGTCGGACCGAGGATTCGCAGCGCGACGATCCAAAAACCCCAGAACAACGCCCGCTCTGCCATTCCCGAGCCGAACAGGATGGCTGTGTTGCGGGCCGAGCGCTGGGCCACGGAGAAGTCGGCCAGGCTGGGACGAGTGTCCAGACGCCTTCTGGACAGCCACGTCATGTAGACAACACTGAATACCGTGGCGGCGGCGGCGACTATGCCGGCTGCGATCCGAGCTGCCTCCGGCAACATTGGTCAGATGGTGTGCGGCGGCACGCAGATTAGCGAGTCAAAGCGGAGGGCTAACCCGTCGGTATAGCCATTTCCGCTACGTCGACGATTGGGGCGAAGACTGGATGACTGAGGTACCTTTCACCGGTGTCGGGAAGAATGGTGACGATCAGCTTGCCTTCGTTTTCGGGACGGCTCCCGACTTCGACTGCTGCGGCGACGGCCGCTCCCGCCGACACCCCAACGAAGAGTCCATCTTTTTCGGCAAGTTCGCGGGCCGTCGAGCAGATGGAGTCGGCAATCGAAACGCTTGGTTTCGAAGGTGAATA
>JAPOVO010000320.1 GCA_026708165.1 Chloroflexota bacterium
CGATGGATCGGATAGCTCTTCTCGACTTCCACGGGCGGGCCGCCGTCCACGGGCCGTCCGGTGACGTCAAACACGCGGCCCAGCGTCGCGTCGCCGACGGGCACCGATATGGGACCTCCGGTGTCGCGCACGGCGGCGCCGCGTTTCAGGCCTTCTGTCGGCGTCATGGCGATGCACCGAACCCAGCTGTTGCCGACGTGTTGCTGGACTTCCAAGGTAACCGGAAGGCCGCCTTCCGAGGCTTCGACTTCGAGCGCCGTGAAGAGCGGCGGCATGTCCTCGGCGCCGAACTCCACGTCCACAACCGCGCCTACAATCTGCACGATTTTTCCTGTAGCCATTTGCCGGTTCTCCATTTACTGGGCCAGGGCGCTGGCGCCCGACGCGATGTCGATCATTTCGTTTGTAATGGTCACTTGCCGCTGCCGGTTGTAAGAGAGCGTAAGGTCTTCAATCAGCTCGCTGGCGTTTTCGGTCGCGTTGCGCATGGCGACCATTCGGGCGCTCTGCTCGCTCGCCGTCAACTCCAGCACCGCCCGGTACAGCTCCATCTCGACGTATCTCGGCAGCAGGTTGTCGAGAACGCGTCTGGCGGTCGGCTCATATATGTAGTCGACGGGCGAGCGTTCCCGCGCCTCTTCCGGCAACCTGACGGGGAGCAGCTGGAACAGAACCGGGCGCTGCACGAGCGTGTTGACGAATTCAGGATATATGACTTCCACGGAGTCGAACTCCGCAGCTTCGAATCCGTCGATCACCAGGCGGGCCAGCGGCAAGACATCGTCGATGCCCGGGCGGTCGGGAATCTCCGTAAAGCTCGCGATGATGCGTCTCGATCCGCGCATCATCCGAAGTCCGACCTTTCCGATTCCGACCAACACAAGCTCCGCGGCGTCCTGGGTGGCCTCCATGTGTTCGAGGGCAAAGCGGACCGTATTTATGTTGAGCGCCCCGCACAGCCCACGGTTAGTCGTGAGCACCACCACGACCCGGTTTCGAGGCTCGCGGGACTCCATGAGACTAGGCGCGCCCTCTTCGGGCGGAATCGCCTCGTTGAGATGCCGGATAACCTCGTCGATCTTTTCGGCGTAAGGCCGCCGGGCCAGAGCAGCATCTTGAGAGCGCCTGAGTCTGGAGGTCGCCACAAGCTCCATGGCCCTTGTTATCTGGCGAGTATTGTCGACGCCGCGAATCCGGTTGCGGAGTTCTCTCGAGCTTGGCACGGTTGTCGGCTAATCCCCTGTTGCCGTGGCCTCGTCGGTCACAGTGGGTGAGAACTGATTCTGCCCGAACGCCTCTATCCCCGCGTCCAGTTCCTCCAGATCGTCGTCTTCGAGGCGGCTCGTTCTTTCGACCCGCTCGGTCAATTCGGCAAGGCTGGCGCGGGCGTACTCGGCGAACTCGTCGATAAAGCGGCCGGTGTCCTCTATGGAAACTTCGTCAAGCGCGCCGGAAGTCCCACAGCGGATCGCCATTACCTGGTCGGCGACTGGTTTCGGTTCAAACTGGTCCTGCTTGAGGATTTCGACGAGCCGCTGCCCCCGCGTCAACTGGAGCTGGGTGGCGGCGTCGAGGTCGGACCCGAACTGCGCGAACGCAGCGACTTCACGGTACTGAGCCAAGTCGAGCCTCAGACCGCCGGCTACGGCGCGCATTGCCTGAACCTGAGCGTCGCCTCCTACCCGGGAGACTGAAATTCCGGGATTGATGGCGGGCCTGACTCCGGCGTTGAACAGGTCGGTCTCTACGTATATCTGGCCGTCGGTGATCGAAATGACGTTCGTGGGTATATAGGTAGTCAGGTCGCCTTCCTGAATCTCGACGATAGGCAGCGACGTAAGGCTGCCGCCGCCCTGATCGTCGTGCAACTGCGCCGCCCGCTCAAGCAGCCGGGAATGAAGGTAGAAGACATCTCCAGGATAGGCCTCGCGGCCCGGAGGTCTGCGCAGCAATAGCGAGATTTGCCGGTAGGCCCAGGCGTGCTTGCTCAGGTCGTCATAGACAACCAGCGCGTGCTCGCCGCGATCGCGGAAATATTCGCCGATAGTGCAACCGGTAAACGGTGCGATGTACTGCATTCCGGCGGGGTCGCTGGCCGTGGCGCTCACGATGACCGTGTGGTCCATGGCGCCGTACTCCTCGAGCGTGGCGCGGACGCGGGCGATCTGCCCAGCCTTCTGGCCAACGGCCACGTAGATGCACTTAACGCCGCTTTCCTTCTGATTGATGATGGTGTCGAGAACGATCGCCGTCTTGCCGATCTGACGGTCGCCGATAATCAGCTCTCGCTGCCCGCGGCCGATGGGGATCATCGAGTCGATAGCGCGGATGCCCGTTTGCAGCGGCATGTCGACATCCCGCCGCTCGGCGACCCCTGGGGCCACTTTCTCGATGACATCGGTGTCGGCTGTCTCGATAGGCCCCCTACCGTCAATTGGCTGTCCAACGGCGTTTACGACCCGACCGAGCAGGGCGTCGCCCACCGGCACCTCGGCGACCCGGCCGGTGGTCCGGACTTCGTCGCCCTCTTTTATGTGAGCGAACGCTCCGAGAATCACCGCCCCCACAGAGTCCTCTTCGAGGTTCAGGGCAATGCCCAGCGTTCCTCCGGGGAATTCGAGCAGCTCGCCAGCGAGCGCTTCCGAAAGGCCGAGAACCCGGGCGATACCGTCGCCGACCTCAATAGTCGACCCAACGTTGGCCTCGCGAACGGTCGTTTCGAGGTCGTCAATTCGCTCTCTGAGGATTGCCGCGATGTCGTTGGAGTTGTTACTCATGCTTTGTCAAACACCTGTTTACCGAATTGCCATTTCCAGCGCGCCGAGTTTTGCCGACACGCTCAGGTCGCGCCTCCAGTCTCCCTGCCGAACTACCAGTCCGCCGAGAATCGAGGGGTCTTCCTCGAATTCAACCAGCAGCTTGCGGTCGGGCCGCCGGAGACTGTCGAGCAACCGCCGGGTCTCGTCGTCCGTCAGCGGCACCGCGCCCGATATGGTGACCCGATCGACCGGCCCGTCCTGCGAGCTTCGGCGTAGGTACTGAGCCCTGACGGTCGGGAACAGATCGAACACGCCGTCCTCCAGAAGGACCCGGCTGAGCGCCAGACCTTCGGCGGAGAGCAGGTTACCGACGATACTTTCGAGCGTGTCGAAACGGTCCAGCAGGGGCGTGCCCGGACGTGTAATCAACGCCTGGACCGCCCGGGAAGACGCCACGCCGTTGAGAACCTCAAGATCACGGTCCCACGTCTCCCAAGAATCGGACTCCGCAGCCAACTGCATTATGACGGTCACGTATTGCCTTACGCGCCTGCGGTCGGAGTGCTGATCACGCCTCACGCCGGACGGTCCTCGACTTCGGCAATAACGTCTCCGACGAGCCTGCGGTGCTCGGGATCGTCGATGGCCCTGTCGAGGACCTTGGCAGTAGCATGAACGACCAGGTCGGCCAACTGACCGCGCGCTTCCCGCAGGGCCTGGTTTTTGAGCCGCTCGGCGTCGCGCTCCGCTTCCTGCCGAATCCGGTCGGCGTCCGCCCTAGCCCGCTTAAGCTCCTCCTGCTCGATAGCGCTTACGCGCTGAAGGGCTTCGTCGCGGGTCCGGCGCGCCTCCTCGCGCTGCTGACGCAGGCTCTGCTCGAAGTTTCGGCGCTCCTCACGCGCCTGTTCCTGCATGAGACTGGCTTCTTCGAGACTTCCGCGAATTTTCTCGCGGCGTTCCTGCATAGTCCGCCGGAGCGGATTGTAGAGAAGCCGGTACATGATGTAGACGAACAGGAGGAAGGTGACAAGCTGAAACAGAACATTGGGGAATAGGATCCCAACGCCTTCAAACAGTTCGATCATGTTGTTATGGCTTGCCGAGCTTTAAGGGTGGCGGCTAGCCCAGACCCAAAGCCAGGAATAGTCCGATAAGGAAGCCGTAAATACCGATTGCCTCGGCCATTCCGAGACCGATGATCATCGTTGTGCGGATGGCGTTTTCGGCGTCCGGATTTCGACCGAGCGCCTCCATCGCCCCTCTGAGACCGATTCCGATTCCGATACCCGCACCAACACCGGCCAGACCGACCGCGAGTCCCGCGCCCAAAGGTCCAAAATCCAAACTAGCGCCCTCCTCGACTGAATCTATGCATGCTCTTCCGAAGTGCCTATTGAAACGCTGGTGAAACTAAGCGTAAGCATTGTAAAGATAATCGCCTGAATCAGGCCAAACAGGACCTCGAGCAAGTAGAAGCCCACTCCCACGATGGGGAGGATCCAGCTCGCCATTCCGAGCAGCACTTCACCAGCAAAGAGGTTTCCGAAGAGCCGGAATGAGAGCGAGACGATTACGAACAGCTCGATGATTATGAAGATCGGCGCGAGCATGATGTTCTGCGAGAGCGCCTTGAGGTGACCAAACGGCCCGTGCGAGACGATGCCGCTGACGTGGATCGTAAGGAAGGCGAGCAGCGCGAGCGCGAGGGTCATGTTCATGTCGGCGGTCGCGGGACGCAGCCACGGAATCAGAACGTCGTGGCCACCATGCTCCTCGATGTAGCCGATGGTTCCGACGAATGGAAGCAGGCTGAACCAGTTCGCGAAGAGAATAAATATGAAGAAGCTGGCCATCAGCGGAAAGAGGCGCGTGGCGTATTTGCCCAGAGCCGGCTGGACGACGCCGTCGACGGTCTCGATAAGCGTCTCCATGAAGTTTTGCAAGCCGCCCGGCACCGTGCTCAAGCTCCGCCGCACGGCGAAGCCCACGATTATCAGGCCGAGCATCATGACGAGCATGATCGTCATGGAGTTTGTGATGACGAATCGCATTACGTCACCGTCGCCGATCAACGGGCCGAATACGCAATCGTGGCACAGGGGCTCAGCCGGAGGACTGATTTCAGGCTGCAAGCGCGCCCCTCATTTCTGCCACTGGTAGATCAAAAACATCAAGTAAAAGCTAAATCCCAGTCCAACCAGAACTCCAACCAACAGCAAGACCGGTTCGGTCCCGAACGCGCCGTCCAAAAAACGGCCCAACAGCACGCCGGTCGTTACCGCGCCGCCCACGATGAATCCGAATTCAAGCGCGAGGACGGCAGCCTTGACAGGTCCCACCGCTAGTCTTACCGATCCTTCGGCACCAAGATAGTGAAATTTTTCACATCCTGACGCGGGGGGAATACTAGCACGCGGCGGCGGGCGAGGTTAGCATCGTGATTGAAATTCACGGTTGCAAACCGCCGCGGTTGCGATTGCGGGACCGGTCA